>NZ_CAAJGQ010000014.1 GCF_901000775.1 Candidatus Rhabdochlamydia sp. T3358 | reverse complement strand
TATCTCGTTCCTGACGATGACGAGCCTTTAGGATGTCTTTTGCATTTTGTGTTAAAAAGCTTGATGTAGGTTGCATATGAGCAGGGATCTTAGCAGAAGATATGAGAAAATTTCAATGAATTGATTATCTGTAATGTCTTTTTTCTAATGCTGTTGAGTTTACCAATAATCAAAGTCCCCCCTACAGTGTTTGCAAAAGCCACAATAGTTTGAATAATTTTCTGTAAGGATTTGGTATTTTCCTTAAATTCAAGGATTTTTCCTTCTTCCTTGGTTAGCAGCTCTTCTAGCATAGCAATCCTTTCTTATTGATTACCCAGAAAATAACCCAGAAACATTAAGAAGTCAATATTTTCTGGGCTGTTTTCCTGGTGAGTACATTTTATGGAATTATAGGTTGATCAAGAAGGCGAGGTTTCTGGATCAATATGATTGTAAGAAGCTGTCATTTTTTTGACTATATCTTGCAAAAAAAACCGTATATTTTATATATTGATGTTAGGAACTGTCATTTTTTGACAGTTAGTTACAAGGTTAAAAATGAAAAAATTTTTTGAAATTTTGCTGGATTGGCCAAGACCGTATATTTCTGGAACTGATTTGCACCATATTTTAAATAAATCTCCAAACTCTCGCCATGCAATTATTAAAAGAGCTATCAAAAAAAATTATCTTATTCCCATTCGAAGAGATTTTTATGTGATCAAGAATTCAAGGCAACCTCTTGTAGATACTTTTGAGATCGCAACCATTATCTATGGCCCTTCTTATGTTAGTTTTGAATCTGCTTTAAGTTATCATGGCTGGATTCCAGAGGCTGTTAGAACAACAACTTGTGCATCGGTTAAAAGAGCGAAAGAATTCGAAACGCCGATTGGAGTTTTTTCCTATGAGCATATTCCTATTGAAGCTTTTCCTTTTGGAGTCGGGCAATATCCGCAAAACGGATTCACTTTATTTATTGCAGCTCCTGTAAAAGCTTTGGCTGATATGATATATGCAAGAAAAAGAATCTGGCCATCGATTGAGGATCTCTCCGAAGATCTTCGGATAGAACCTGAAAGCTTTAAAGATTCTGATAAAGAATTACTAGCGGGACTTATTGAAAACTATCCAACTCCTAGAGTAAAAAAAGCGCTTTATGTTTTACAAAAGGATTTAGGGCTATGACAATCACAATTATTCAAGAAAAGCTGAAAAGCTACACACTACATTCTAAGAGAGAAGAGCTCAATGCGTTGAAAGAAATCTATCAAGAAATTGCATTGTCTGCTTTAGCAAGAAGTGATTTTTTTAAGTTAGCAGCTTTTCAAGGAGGAACAGCCCTAAGGATTGTTCATCAATTACAGAGATTTTCAGAAGACCTTGATTTCGTTCTTTTAACTCAACATGAATCATTTCAATGGGAGTCTTATTTAAAAGTTGTTGAATTAGAATTTAAGTCGTTAGGTATAATCCTGGAAATTAAAGATCGAGCTAATGCTAAAGGGGCTATAAGGACAGCATTTTTAAAAGAAGATTCCTTTGCTCGCATTCTTGAATTAACTTACGATAGATTGCCATCTGATGAGCAAAAAATCACCATTAAATTAGAAGTCGATACACTTCCTCCTGAAGGTTCTGGTTTTGAGAATGCTGTTTTAACTTATCCCTATCCTTTTTCTATTCTGATACAAGATTTACCAAGCTTATTTGCAAGTAAATGTCATGCTTTACTTTGTAGAAAATATGAAAAAGGACGAGATTGGTTTGACTTTCTATGGTATCTCTTAAAAAAAGTCCCCGTCAATGATTTTTTATTGAAAAATGCTCTTTATCAAGCTGGTCCATATAAAAAAAAAGACATACCCTGCAATAAAAAATGGCTTTACAAAGAATTTGAAAAAAAAATTGCTTCTGTAAATTGGAAATTAGCACAACGCGATGTGGAAAATTTTCTTCGGCTAGAAGATAGAAAATTTGTCGAGAATTGGAATGCAGAATTTTTTCAAAAACAAATTGAAAAAATAAAATTGGTTTCTATGTAATTTAAGTTTGCTAATTTAAGTTTTTTTCAGCTTGAAGCTCATCGATTTTAGATTGCAAAGAAGGTTTGTGGAATAGCAAAAGTAAAAATGCTCCTAAAGCAATAGCCGAGGCCGTCAAATAGATAAGAGTATAATGTAGAAAGAAAAGTCCAATGGCTATCGGAGCTAAGATTTGAGTCATTGCAATCACTGCTTGACTCAACCCCATGATTTCTCCTTGAATACGTGATGGAGCAGAAAAGGAGATTAGGTTGAATATATTTGCTGCTGTAAAAGAAGCGATAAAGGCCGCTGCGCAATCAAAAACAGATAAAGATACAAACTTATGAGCAAAAGAGGCTATGCAAAGTAGCAGACTTAAAGCTAATAAACCGTAGCAAGGGATATTCATTAAAGAAAACCATTTGATTAAAAAGCGGTTAATTAAAGAGCTTCCTAGAATCCAGCTAAGTCCTAAAAAACATAAGGCGATCCAGGTCGGAGGAGAATTAAATTCTAAAAGAGAATAAGAGGAA
Source organism: Candidatus Rhabdochlamydia sp. T3358 (assembly GCF_901000775.1). Taxonomy (GTDB): domain Bacteria; phylum Chlamydiota; class Chlamydiia; order Chlamydiales; family Rhabdochlamydiaceae; genus Rhabdochlamydia. The sequence goes on along the minus strand of NZ_CAAJGQ010000014.1, from coordinate 77,749 downwards.
AAAGATTGAAAAATCATCATCCAACTTAATAAAAATAAGGACTGGATGAAAAGTAAAAAACGCAATTTAGAAATACGAAAAACCTTGATTAGTTTTTTAGGCCCCCTAGCAAGTTCCCATTTAATCTTCTTCTTTTTCGGATGTGTTTCTTTAAATAAATAAATTAAGGCTATTAAATTCACGATTCCCATAAGAGCTGCTATTATAAAAGGCAATGAAGGGGAGAAATGAGAATCAAATTTACGATTGGTTAGAACACCTCCGGCAAACATAGCAGATAACCAACCAAATCCTCCTATACCAGTTAGATAACCAAAATATTTGGAACGCTTAGATTGATCAGGATTCAAATCGGAGATCACAGTTAAACATAAACCGGTATTCCCTGAGAAAAAACCAGATATTAAACGCCCTAGAACTAATAAAATAAAATGGGAAACATAAAATGCAAAGGCAACGAGCAAGTTACCCAAAACCATCCCAGTAATGGTAATATAAAACGATTTCTTCCTGCCGATTGCATCTGAAACGATTCCTATTAAAGGAGCCCCAAAGAGCAAAGCTAAAGGAAAGACCGTTCCTAAGGTGGCAAGGCTAATATTTTTCCAAAATAAACTAGAGGTAATTAGATGGGACTGAGAACCAAAAATAACAGAAGATAAAACGGGAATCACAAGCGCTAAGCTAAAATTATCGATAAAATAGAGTAAAAAAATGGGAAAGGAAGCTTTCATAATTTTAAAGTAAATGTTTCAAGTATTTTCTTGAAAGACCTGATTGATTTTTTCATTCAAATATTCTGATGAAACAAGGTTTTGAAGTTGGGAAAAGGTAGTCGCATAAGCTAATGTCAATAAGATATCCCATTGTTCTTGTGAAAATTTATAAGAAAATTTTGGTGCATGAAAACTGCAAAAACTTTCTCCATGATGAAGTGCCATTGCTTCTTTTTTGCATTGGCTGCAAAAAGGTTGTAGGGCAAGTAATCCTTCTTGCTTGAGCAATTTTATACAAAAGCTATTGGTTAAAACAGCTGTATCTTCAAAATAGGGAATAGCTCTCAAGCATTTATAGAAAAATTGATAGACTTTGGGAGCTGGTTTATCAGGTAATTGAGAAGTTAATATAATTTGCACTAGGTTTGCTGCTGCTTGGATGTGTTGCATTTTTGTGCGCAATTGTAGATGTTCGCTTAAAACCGATCCATCTACAAAATGCATGAGACTGCTTTTACCACGATAAAAAAGATATTCTCCCTGACAAAGAGGAGAGCTTAGCGCTAATTTATCCGTTCTTTTGGCCGAGATCCCTTTAATGATAAATTGCAGAATCCCATAACAATTTGTAAAAACCGTGACGATCCGATTCTTATCTTGATAGGGCAGAGAACGTAAAACAATTCCTTCTGTTTTTTCATATTCCATAGAATTTAAGCATAGTTTATTGTCTCTTTGAAAAGAAGATGGAGATTGTTTTTTTACCTTTAAGAGAGTAACCTATCTTGATCTTCAAAGTTTAGCACCGATAGCTCAATCGGATAGAGTACCCGGCTTCGAACCGGGTGGTTACAGGTTCAAGTCCTGTTCGGTGCAATTTTTTTAAAACTTGAATGTTAAAGACTTAGAAGGTTTATGCGACAAAAAGAAGTAAAAAATGTCGCAGAAATGTCGCAGAAATGTCGCAGAAAAAATCAAGCTAGGTTTATTCGATAATAGGTTACTTTTTTCCCCCCCATTTGGCAAATCAGCTTTTTCTCTACTAGATCAGAAAGGTCCCTTTGTAGAGTACGTCTATTTACGTTCGGGTAATATGATTCATATTGCTGAATAGTAAAATCTTCGTTTGTTTCTAAAAGTTGTTGTAATAGCTGTTTTTGTCTTTTGGAGAGTTTGTATTTTGCTACAAAAATATCTAACTTCATAGCATGGGTGCCCTTAAGTTGGATTTCTTGCATTTGAGTTTCTAGAGCTTTGGAAAAATATTCTAGCCAAACAGTCATGTCCATATTCTTGTCTCTAACAGACTGAATAGCTTTGTAATAACTAGCTCGATTCCGATCGTAATATTCACTTATTGTAAAAAGCTTTTTGAAATCATAGCCGAACTTATAAAGACATAAAGTGGACAAAAGTCGGGCTGTTCTGCCATTGCCGTCTAGAAAAGGATGGATATGAACTAATTGAAATTGTGCAATGCCAGATACAAGAACAGAGGGAATTGTTTGCTCATTTTGTATCCAATCCACTAATTGAGCCATAAGAAAAGGAACTTCATAGGCTGCTGGAGGAGTGTAAATTATCTCTTTAGTTTTTGAGTTAGCTACATAGTTTTGGACATTTCTATATTGACCTGGTTGGGCATTGTTTCCTCGAACTTTATCGACTAGCTTTTTGTGAATTTCTCGGATCAATCCTTCAGTAATAGGTTTTTGAGAAAGGAGGTAGCCAGCTACAAAATCAAAAGCTTTTTTATAGTTTAACAATTCTCTTACATCTTCAGCATCTACTTTGGATAATTTTTTCCCAGAAAGTAGCTTTTCAGATTGGTCTAAGCTTAAATGGGTGCCTTCAATATGAGTAGTATGGTGAGCTTCGAGAATAAGGGCTCTAGTTTGCATTTTGGCTATCCAATCTTCTGAGAGTGTAGCCGCTTCTAGAAAACCTCGAGTGCGCTCAATGGAAGTTAAAGCATTTGCTATGGAAAGAGTAATAGTGAATTTTGGGGAAAATTGCATAGCTTTTATGTTTTTTTTTATTTAAAGTATGTCATAAAAATCAACCATCCTCAAGATTTATTCTTGCTAGAAGAGCTGAAGAAGAAATCTTCTGTTCATACATGAATGTTATCAAAATGATAACGTGTATGTTTTAAACGAAAAAGATCTTTGAACAACTAACCTCATGAATATTGATCATTTTGGCTTGATAGGGATATAATTGAAATGCAATCGGTTTAACAGCATAAGAGGTATTATGAGCGACAAAAATAAATTTGAACAAGATCTTGGTTACCGTATTGACATTATCGGGCGCCAGGTTCAAGTAACCGATTCAATAAAGAACCACATCTGGAATAAACTCTCCAAGATTGAACGTTTGCATAATCACATCTTGCATCTACATGTTACATTAGAAGTCCATAAAGTTGAACATACCTGTGTATTAATGGTCAAACTCGATCATCTTAAGATTAAAGCAGAAGCTACAAGTACAGATATGTATGTTTCTATTGATCGAGCAATTGATCGACTACATACTTTAATCTGTCGATATAAAGATAGGATTCAAGATCATTACCAAAAAGCATCTACAACAGTAGATATGGCGGTAGATATTTTTAAAAAATCTGAAGTGGATCAAATTAATGCAGAGATAGAAGAGGAGAATCGAGAAAGAGAAATACAAGCTCTTTTACCTCCTATGATTATTGATACAAAAGTGAAACCGCTTAAGACACTTAATACAGAAGAGGCTCTTATGAGAATAGATCTCTCTCAAGATCAGTTTTTGGTTTTTCGCGCAGAGGAAGACCTTAAATTAAAAGTTCTCTATCGTCGTAAGGACGGCCATTATGGTCTTATCCGACCCGAATAATGCATAAGCCTTGGCTTGTTGACAAGATGCGTGGCGTTGCTATTCGAGCAACGCCTGAAGAGAAAATCAGACAAAAACTATTACATGTTCTGATCGAAGAACTCTTTTTCCCTAGAGAATATGTTGTTGTGGAAAAAGCGCTTACTGAACTGCCTCATCTTAAGGGAAAGCGTGTGCCAAAAAGGCGCCTTGATATTTTATGCTATTTCTTAAATCATGATCAACTTCTTCCCTTATTGCTGATTGAATGTAAGAAAAGTGGGGGAAAAAAACAGGCTTTGAACCAGGTAAGTGGGTATAATTATTGGGTAGGAGCGCCTTTTGTTGCTGTAGCAAATCAAGAATGTATTTTGCTTAAATATTTAGATAGAGCTTCAAATGAAATGGTCATAAAAGAAGGATTACCTTCCTATCAGGGTTTAATTGCATGTTGCAAATAGTCAATAGTCTGGATCATTTAGAATCTTGTGATACGGATGTTTTATCTGTATTTGATGTAAATCTACTTCCTCATTTAGATAAATGGCTTTTAGAAAACCCTAAAAGATTTTTAGTTTGTATAGAAAAAAAATTACAGGTTTTTTTACAAGCTAAAGCTCAATGGCAAAATCCACAGATTAGATTGTATCATTGGAATTCCAATGCTAGTTTGTGTCATAGAATTGCCTGGGAATTTTGTCTTTTACGTTTGACTCAAGTAGCTGCATGTGAAGAAGAGCTTATCTTCTCCAAAATGCTTGAAGAGATTCATCTCCAAGTACATCTATTGATTTCTGATTTTCGTGACTTAGGAGAGGTTATCATAGCTAACCTATTACAAAATGTAGGCCAGATGCCGATTTCTCTTCTTGGAGAATCTTTAGAAAATTGCTGTCAAAATATACCTGCAATCATTTGTGGAGCAGGCCCATCATTAGATAGGCAGATACCTATGCTTATTCAAATACAAGAGAAGGCTTTGTTATTTGGCGCAGGTTCTGCTATGTGTGCTTTAGAGACACAAGGAGTTTATCCTCACTTTGGGGTAGCTTTTGATCCAGATCCTCCTCCTAGTAGATATTTAACTCAAACAGGCTATGAAACGCCCTATTTTTATCAGTCTAGGATCTCATCTAGGCAGCTTGCTTCTTTACATGGCCAAAAACTATGGATGCCTGATTCAGATAATTATCCTTTAGAGAGATGGATCTATCAAGAGCTAGGTCTTAATTATCCATTAATAGATAGCGGGTTTACAGCAGCTAATTTTTGTGCATTGATTGCAGCGCATTTAGGATGTAATCCTATTATTTGTGTGGGTATGGATTTTTGTTCCCCAAGTAATCAAGTATACGCAGCGGGTATGCAAGCAGATCAGGGAAATTGGGTGGAGTGTATCAATGCAAAAAAAGAAAAGAGAATCTCAAAACCAGATTGGCTAGCGAGCTCTTCTTGGTTAGATCAATTTGCTGAAAAAAATAAAGAGATCAAATGGATATATACCGATCAAGAAGCAATGCCTTTAGCACATGTCAAATATCTTCCCTTAGAGCAAGTTTCATTGCCAGGTGCTTTTGATACCGCCTCTTTTAGTTATGCACTAACAGCTCAAGCATCTAGATCTGAAATTACTCGAGCAGACTTGCAAGCTGTTTTGCATAGATTGAGTAATAGTTTTATAGAAGCGCTTGATCTATGTAATCAATTGCTAAAACTATGGGAAAAGCACTATCCTCATTCTATTTTGGAAACAGGAGAACTTGCTCTATTAGAATCTGATTTAGCACAAAATATTTGTGTACAGAAGCTTTTGCTGCCGCTGTGGGAAATTTGGAAATGGCCTATTTTAAGACAAGAAGAGCATATTCCAACAAGAACTCTGCATCAGCATTTATTTTTTAAAAAAGCAGTTGAAATCCATTTGTCTACTTTCAAGAGTTTAAAAATATGTTAAAAGAAAACTATGTGTTTACTCAAGAGAAGCTAATTATCTATGATGAAGAATTGGGATTGGATATTCAATATGAACATTTCTGTCCTTATCTTCCTCAATCTCTTGAATCACCAAATCTGGTTCTAACAAATACGCAAGCCTACTTGATTTATGAAGGTAAGCAACAAGGAGAGTGTCGTTGGTTTTTTGAAGATAAAACCTGCCAAGCAACTCTGTTTTACGATCAAGGCCTTTTACATGGGCCTTCTACTTTTTTTAACCCCCAAGGACAAATTTTAACAAAGAGTTGGTACTATTTGGGTAAAAAAGTAGGGAAAACGCGCTATTTTTACTCTTCTCAAAAGCCAGCGAGTATACAACGATTTATAAATGGGAAGCCTGAAGGTCTACAGGAGTATTTCTATGAAACAGGTGGTATAAAAAGCCAAATTCCTTATCGCTTGCATCAATTAGATGGACAGGTGCGTCTTTTTTGGGAATCAGGGTTACTGAAAAGATCTATTGACTATCAAAATGGACAAAAACATGGCTGGGATCGACTTTGGAATGAAGAGCAGATGCTTCTAGATGAAGGTTGTTATGAAAAAGGAGAATCTATAGGAGTGCATCGCCATTTTTTCTGTAATCAAGTTTTGCGTGAGGAAAAAGTTTTCCATACACCAAAGCGTTATGATCGTAAACACTGGGATCAAAAAGGACAGCTAACATTAGAAGGGATTTATACATCCGATTGTAATTATATAGAAAAAACCTATTGTAATGCACAAATGACTACTTCAAAAGAGGGGATATGGGATGGAAAAAAGCTTTGCTGGAAATAGTTCTTTAGATCTTTTAAGTGAAAGATACCCAGAGCTTATTTTTTTATTGAATTTCTCAAGCCCTTGTGAAGTCTTGCCGGAAGAGGAGTTTATTCCTGAATTTAAAACCGTTGAGGTTTTTTATATTTATGGAATTGGTGGGGCCAGCGCTTATCCTAGTTTAAAGAAATGGGTTTTGGAAGAAAAAACAAGAAGAGTGGTTTTCTTAGAAGATGCGCTCAGCGCAATAGAGAGATTTTTGTCTTCTACTTACAGTGAGCAAATACTTCAAGACTCTCAAATGTTTTTATCCTATCTAGAAGAACCTTATGAAAAAAAATTAGAAGAGATTGTATCTAGCTATCCAGTAGAACATGTTTTTATCCAAGCAACCAATTCTTATCGCAAAAGACCTCAATTTGAGCAGTTGTGCTTACAACTCTTAAGGATTACAACTGTTGTGCATGCAAATACAACAGAGATTCTAAAGTCTCATCACATGCTAGCAAACCTTATGAGGAATATCTCTAGGTGGCCTCATTCTTTTTTAGCTAATCGATTTCAAGGGCAATTTGTAAACATTCCTGCAATCATTTGTGGAGCAGGTCCTTCTTTATTAGATGCTATAGGTCCTTTGAAGAATTTGCATGATCGCGCGCTGATTCTAGCAGGAGGCTCAGCCATTACTGCTTTAAGCAATCAAGGTGTGACTCCACATTTAAATATAGCAGCTGATCCTAATTTTGAAGAATTTGAAAGACTAAAAACAGCATCTGCATATGAAACACCGCTCATTTATGCAACCAGAGTCCATCCAGATATTTGGAATACGTGTAATGGGCAGATGGGGTATCTTGTTTCTGATACAGGGGGTACTTGTGAAAAGCATTTTGAACACCTGCTTGGAATAGATCATCAAGCAGTAGGACCTGATTTAGGAATGGAGGCTTTATCGGTGACCACCCTTAGCTTAGCCTTTGCTGTAGAAATGGGCTGTAATCCCATTGTTTTTGTCGGGGTGGATCTATCTTATACCGGTATGCAAAGATATGCAGAAAAAGTAGTATCTCATTCTGTTATTGATCCTAAAACACTAGAAGAGAATACGCAGGCTGCAGAAAAGCTTTTACGCCGAAAGAATATTAAAGATGAACTTGTTTATACCACAGTAAAGTGGGTAATGGAATCAGAATGCATTGCTTCTTTTGCTAAAAAACATAAAAATTGTCGATTTATCAATGCAACAAATGGGCTTGGGTTTAAAGATATAGAAAACTCTTCATTAGAAGAGGTTTCTGCAGATTGGAAACCCATTGACCTGCATGCTGCTATTCATCAAAAAATGCAACTCTATCAATTAGACCCCCATTTTAGTAAAGCCATTGCATCTGAAAAGAAAAAACTCCATGCAAGCGTTTTACGTTTACAAGAAATGACTCTACGCATGCTAAAAATAACTCATGAAGCACAAGAAGTAAGCGCACCCACTGCTAAAATGATTCTCTTAGAATTTGATTTTCAAGAAGAGCTTGCCCTAAATGCTTTATTTCCTTTTTTAGATTCTACGCTTGATTGTTTACTAGATCCTTGTGAAAAACGAAAGAGAGGTGATAAAGAAATGCTTAGATACTTTCTAGAAAAATATAATAGTTGGAAAGAGATCTTAGAATATGTGGTTGAGCAAAATCTTATAGGGTAGGGATGAAACGAGTTATCCTCTTGTTACTTTTGATAGGATGCTCTGGCATGGAGCAATCAGAGCAGAAAAAACTACGTAGACTGAATGCTAAAGGTGAATTTATTCACCGCAATCATGATGAATATCATTATCAGATTGATACTCCTAAACATAGAATAAGAGAGCCTTATCCTTGGGAAAATGGATATATAGGACAGCAGACTAAGATTACTAAAGAGTATTTTCGTTGTAAGGGTTCAGGATTCAATCCTCCACGAACTGAAGAGAATCAAACCTACTTTGATTGCGGTGGGTGTCACACACATTCTCTTCCCATACATCAAGGCAAAGAATTTATCTATCCTATTTTGATCGATCTTTTGAACTTTGTGCAAGAAAAAACCCACTCTAAAGTGATCATTACCTGCGGACATCGCTGTCCTGCTCACAATACCTATGCCGATAGCTTTAATTCTACTTCTAAGCACATGATCGGCGCAGAGGTGGATTTTTATGTAGAAGGGAGGCAAGAGCATCCAGAGGAAATCATTGCTATTTTACAAAAGTATTATCAAGAAAATCCTCAAGAGTATCTAGAATTTGAAAGATCCTATCATCATTTAGATGTAGCTGTCCCAGCATGGTACAACAAAGAGATTTTAATTCAACTCTATCAGAGAAAAGAAGGGCGTGATTATGACAATCAACACGAATATCCTTATATCTGTATTCAAGTTCGTTATGATAAAGAAGCAAAAGAAAGAGTGATTTACAGTTGGCCTAAGGCTTTTAAGGGATTTAGGCGCTATTAATATTTAGATCTTTAGTTAAAAGCCCTTGTATATTCCTAATCTTTAAAGAACAAAAGTATATACAGATATATGTGTTTCTGTAATAGCTTTTATTCTGCACTACAGGCTTCTTTCATGACGTAGTCTTTGCCATATCTCGGAGTTTTTTCAATACTGATTTAACTGGTTTAGGCAGAGCTTTAAGTATGATCCTAGCTGGTAGAGAACGGATTGGAAAAGTATTTACGGAAAGTGTTTTAAGGGATTGCTCAGATAGTTGAATGGGGGTAGCCTCTTTCATCGATTCATAGATATTTGTATAGATTTTTCGTACTTGAACTTCTGAAAATGATTCTAGTTTCTTATTAAGGTTCGATAATTTTGTTTTGTCAAAATTCAATATTTTGTGTTTTGTTTCGTAATAATTTCCAATATCAAATGTTTCAAAGCAATTGGAAAAATAGGTTTCATAGCCTGGTGTATTTGAGGTGTTACTTTTAAGAATTGCACAAGATAACTCAAGGCCAGTTGAAAGTGCTGATGAGCCGCTTTGTCCTACTTCAAAAGACGGAAGAAGCACAAAATCGATATTTGCTAGATCTTCAAAATACTTTGCATCATCGCGACGACCTGTAAAAATGACTCTATCCACTAGAGCTGGATGATCATCTAAATAAGAGACCATCTCTTGAATTACGGGATCTACTTTCCACTCTTTAATATTCATATGATGGGCTTCTCCAACGATCAGTAATTTATAATGAGCTGGGAGAAGATTTAAGGTACGTAAAGCATGAAGGTAGTTTTTATGCGCGCTTAATAAACCGAACATCCCCATTGTGATATCTTCCTCTTTGAACCCAAATTGCCTTTTCCATACATTGGGGTTACGGCTTTGTTGAAATTTTTTCCTTCTTTCATTGGTTAAGAAAAGCAGTGGAAAGTCAGACACATTGTTGATTGCATACATTTTTTCAATGAGCACACTTTCTTGAGGTAAATGGGTGATTAAATGAAAGGGGTTGCTAGGAGGTCTCTGTTTTAGCGTCTGCATGATCTGTTGATATACATGAGAGTGTCCGTTGTGAGCTCCTTTATAATCAATTGTATGCACGGTAAGAATTAAACGCCCTGAGGCTTGGCAGATCTTTAAAATTCGAGACATAATCGACTCTGTTGAGGTTCCGTAGAGGCCTAATTCAAGATGTACATTCACAAGGTCAAATTCCTGTAGTCTTGCACAAAGTTGGTCAATGTGGGCCTCGCTCATTTTTTGATAATTTTTACCTTCTTGTCTTAAAAGCTGGCTGGTTTTTAAATCTATAATCTCAACATTAAAGACCGGATGTAAAAAATCTTTCAATGCATTTGCATAGTGAGCAAGTGCACAATTGATATTATAAGAGGAAACAATGGCCAAACTTGGTTTGTGGTTTTGTATGATATGATCGATCACTCTTTCATAGTCACTTAAAACATTTTCTTCCGCATAGGAATTATATAATATTTCTAAGGGTTCTGTCCCAAGAGAGATAATGTTTTTTAGAGAGCTTTCTTCTATGCAAATAGATGGATTTAATTCGGTAAAATTTCTTAATTGATGCGATTTTGTTACAGCAATCGGTCTTTTGGCTGCTAGAGCATAGTCTGGGGATGATGCTAGTCCTGCATCGGGAAGATAATCATAAAAGTAACAATTAATGGTATTCTGGCCTAAGAATTCTATAATCTGTTGCGTCGATAAAAGATCATGAGATGCTTCAACTTTAATTCCTGGCTTTTTAATGATATTCATTACTTCCGTTACTCGGCTTTTTGCTTCATTCCCCATAGGATCTCCGTAAAAAGAAAAGGGAATATGAAGTCTGATAATAGCTTCTTCAAATTCTTCCTGTACTTTTTCCGCTATTTTATGAATACCTTTGTGTCGTGGTCCAAATCCCTGAAATCCTATGACTGGAATGTCATGATTTGCATAGGGTTTTGGTTTATAGGGAGGGATAAGTCTATTGACTAAGAAAACATGGTCATTTCCTTTTAGGGAAGGATCTGCAGTCACAAGGTATTTGAATCCAAAATAGTTGCTAGGGGTGTAGGAATCTATAATTTTCTGATGGATATCATGATGTAACATGATGTGAATGAGGGTAGAAAATCTATTTCTTAGAGCTTGATTATGAATCCAAGGTGTAGTGTGAGAGTGATAATTATAAATTATTACTTTTGGATTTATTTCTATGATTTTATTTTCTAACTCCTTTTCGGAGTCTGTATAGAGAATTTCAAAATCATATTTTTTGGATTTAATCAATGTTTCTCCAAGCAGCCTGCCAATTAGTCCGATCCCGCAGGCTTCTTTATGTCCCAAGGTCTGAGTCACAAATAAAACTTTTTCCATAATCATATTCTTTTTTCAAGTTGGGCTTGGATCCAATAGTAAGTTTTTTCAGTGGCTTCTTGTAAGTCTATTTTTGGTCTCCACCCAAGCAACTTGGTAATTTTTTCTACAGAGCATTCTCTTTCTTTGACACCGGTTGGTCCATCAACAAAATTGATAGTAAAATTCTTTTTGGAAATAGATTGCAGTAATAGGACGTAGTCCTTAATAGAAATAAGGTGATCCGAGCCAATATTCACAGGTTCAGTTACGTCCGAATTTACTAATAGTCTTACCGCATCAAGGCAGTCTTCAATGTAAAGAAAAGTCCTAGTTTGAGTTCCATCTCTTATGACATCGATAACTCCTCCGTCATTTACCATAGCGACCTTTCTAGCTAATGCAGAATGCGCTTTTTCTTTGCCTCCTTTCCATTGCGATTCCGGGCCGATGATGCTATGAAATCTTGCAATCTTTACATTGAGTCCAAGGTTTTTATGATAGGAATGATACATTCTCTCGCTGAATAGTTTTTCCCAACCATATTCATTATCAGGGAATGCTGGATAAACCTCGGACTCAATACATGTAGCATGATCTTTGTAGCTACTATAAACACATGCGCTTGAAGGAAAAAATAGTATTTTAACATTGGTAGCAACGCATAATTTTGCAACATTCACATTTATAAGCACGGAGTTGGATACGACATTCGCATCGTTTTCTCCGCCGTTAATATAGGTGGCTCCTCCCATGTCAGCAGCTAATTGATAGACTTCATCAAAATCTCCGACAGTAGTAAAAACGATTCCGGTCGATTCAAAATTTCGTAGATCGCATATCAGAAATTCATCTGCTTCTGTCTCAGAAAATTCCGGATATTTGAGATCCGATCCTCTAACCCAATAGCCTTCTTTTTTTAGTCTTCTTACAAGAGCACTTCCTATAAAGCCTCCCGCGCCTAATACTAATGCTTTTTTCATATTTATCTTTTTAAGGAATAATGGTCAGTTTAGGAACTGGAGAAATAAATTTTCCTCCTTTTTTGAGAAAGTCAGTCTCCCTTTCAAGAAATTCTTTCATGAAGTGGTAGGGAAATGCAAGTAGGTAATTAGGATTCATAGCTCTAGCTTCTTCTTCTGAAATAATAGGGATTCTTGTCACAGTTTGCCTGCCCCATTTAATAGGATTGCGGTCTGCTACAAATGGTAGTAAATCAGGTCCTATACCATAGTATGCAAGGATGGTATTGCCTTTGGTAGAGGCCCCATATCCAATAACTTTTTTACCCTTATTTTTTTGTTCTTTAAGAAATGAAAGCATCTCATTTTTATTATTCTCAACTCTAGAGGCAAAAGCAAAATAAATAGAGGTTTTGGTGAAATCATGGGTTTCTTCGTATCTGCGCATTGTCCTTACTGCATCGGTTATATTAGCCTTGCCCTTATGTCGAATATACAGCCTAAAACTTCCGCCGTTTACATCATTCAATGAGACATCTTCCACTTCCATTCCTGCTGCAGACAAAATATACTCGATAGAAGTCATAGAATAGTATTCCAGATGTTCTGCGCAGATCGTATCAAAAGAATTTCTCTCTAGCATAGTGGGAAGATAGCTTAACTCAATAATCCATAAGCCATTTTCATCAAGGATGGAGCTAACATCTTTAGCAAATTGTATGGGGTCTTCAAGATCGTAAAACATAGCGATACTTGTAATAATTTTTGCTTTTTTGTTTTCCAAATGGGTGATGTAATCATTGGCATTGAAGTAGGTATTGATATGCAAATCGCAATTTTCAGGTTTGATGTTTTTGGCTGGATCAATTCCCACTCTGAATAAATAAGAAGGATAAAAACTAAGAAGTGTGCCATCATTGGATGCAATATCAACCACGATATCCCCCTTTTTCAAGGAGAACCGAGACCGTTTAGTTGCTTCGTCTACTATAGATTTAAGTGCTTGCTTCATGGATACGTTAATGCCTGACATATACCAATATTGGTTATACATTTCATCTGGGTCCACTGTATGTTTAAGCTGAACTAGCCCAGATTGTTCATTTAACGAAAGTAGGATGGGATGAGCCTCCGGCGAGGGATCTGATGGGAGAGGAAAGCAGGATAAGGGAAGCTTGCCAAGGTCAAAAACATCAATGAGAGGTCCTTTAGATATTCTACAAGTACTTCTTTCTTTCAATTTCATGGATTTCACCTTATTCTTTATTACAGATCTTGAGGCTAGTATTAGCATCACACGCTTAGGGAGATGATCAAACCACTTGAATTTATATCATGCAGCCTACTTCTTGTTCAATAAATTTTTAACTATTTTCTCTTTTGATTTTACTTTTTAAACCTCTATATGGAACAATTTTTTAGAAGAGACAAAAAATACAACATGTCCATTTATAATTTAGCAGCAAAGTAAATAACGAGTTTGCATTTTAAACGCTCTTTTATCTCTTCCCCTGTCTGAACAAAAAAATAATCAAGGGGAGTATCCAAGCCCTATCCTTAAAGGATTTAAGTATTAATCTTCTTGCACTGGAAATGCGGTTGGCTTAAAAAGAAAAACTAACATCGATGCGGAGAAATATATGCAGAACTTTAATACACTCACATCTTTAGAGGGTACGGAATACAAGTATTACTCTTTGCCTAAATTAGCAAAGCAATTGGGAGTTGATTTATCCAGACTGCCGATTTGTATTCGGATTATGTTGGAGTCCATCTTACGCAATTGTGATGGTAAGCGTATTAAAAAAGAAGATGTTGAGCATTTGGCTCATTGGAATAAGGAGCCATTGGAATACGATATTCCTTTTGTAGTAGCACGTGTTTTACTGCAGGATTTTACCGGTGTTCCTTTGCTTGTCGATTTAGCTGCTATGCGTGATGCAATGGCTAAACAAGGATTAGATCCTAAAAGAATCGAACCTATCGTTCCTGTAGAGTTAGTAATAGACCATTCTGTGCAAGTAGATAGATCGGGAACACCAGATGCATTTTTATTCAACTTGGAAATTGAATTCCAACGCAATCGAGAAAGATATGAATTCTTAAGCTGGGGAGAGCAGGCTTTTAAAACAGTTAAAATCATTCCCCCTGGGATTGGTATTGTCCATCAAATTAATTTAGAACATTTAGCTACTATAGTAACAGAGAAAGATAAGCTATTATATTTTGATACTGTTGTAGGAACTGATTCGCATACTACAATGGTAAATGGACTAGGAGTGCTTGGTTGGGGTGTAGGAGGAATTGAAGCGGAAGCTGCTATGTTAGGGCAGCCTTATTTTTTGCAAGCTCCTGAAGTAATTGGTGTATGTTTATCAGGCAAGTTATTAGAAGGAGTAACAGCGACTGATTTGACTTTGAGGATTACAGAGCTATTGCGCAGTGAAAAAGTAGTGGGTAAGTTTATTGAGTTTTTTGGAGAAGGAGCTGCTAGCTTAACTCTTGCAGATCGTGCCACCATTGGAAATATGGCACCTGAATATGGAGCAACCATTGGTTTTTTTCCTACAGATGATCAGACAATAAGTTATCTGCAGATAACAGGACGTACTAAAGAAGAGATAGAGAGGGTTAAGCAATATCTGCAAGTACAAGAAATGTATGGAATGCCTCTTCCTGGTCAAATTGATTACACGCGAGTCATTCAATTGGATTTATCCAGCATTAAACCCTGTGTTGCAGGTCCTAAGCGTCCTCAGGATCGGATTGATTTAGAACAAGTAAAGAAGAGATTCAATCACTTATTTCTAGCTCCTGTGTCAGAAGGAGGGTATGGTAAAAAAGAAGAAGATAGGAAGATTTCGATTGCAACCCATTCAGATGGAAATTTTCATTTATATGAGCCGCATATCATGGGAGGAACTCCTTGTTTAGTCAAAGAAAGCACTACCACTTGGAGCGAAACCGAGATGGTGACCAATCGTCCTTTAAATTATAGCGTCATTAATCCAGGATACACGCAACATTCTTCTAGAGATATCCATTTAAAACATGGATCGATAGTGATTGCTGCAATCACTAGTTGTACGAATACCAGTAATCCTTCTGTAATGATTGGGGCTGGGCTCATAGCTAAAAAAGCTGTGGAAAAAGGGCTGCAGATCAATCGCTGTATTAAGACAAGTTTAGCCCCTGGATCACGTGTAGTTACCGATTACCTACAAAAAGCGGGATTGCAAAAGTATTTAGATGTGTTGGGTTTTAATTTAGTTGCTTATGGGTGCACAACCTGCATTGGTAATAGTGGCCCCTTGGATGAAAAGATTGAAAATGCCATTAAACAATACGATTTAATAGTAGCTAGTGTATTAAGCGGTAATCGTAATTTCGAAGCGCGGATTCACGGATCTGTTAAAGCTAATTTTTTGATGTCTCCTCCTCTTGTAGTAGCCTATGCTCTAGCAGGGAATATGGATATTGATTTTGAAAAAGATCCATTGGGCTATGATTTAGCGGGAAATCCTGTTTTTTTAGTCGACATTTGGCCTTCTACAAAAGAGATAAAAGAAACCATTTTTCAAGCAATGCAGCCTGAGATGTTTAAAAAGCGTTATGAGCATATTCTAGAGGATAACCCTCTTTGGAAAAAAATAGAGAAAAAGACAGGAGCTCAATATGCATGGGATAAAAAAAGCACATATATCCAGTGTCCTCCTTTTTTTGAGCATTTTTCTAAAAAGTTACCTGTTCGACCCAAGCTTACCGGTATGAGACCACTTGCTTTATTTGGTGATTCCATTACTACAGATCATATCTCTCCAGCTGGTGCCTTTAGAGCAAATTCTGCTGCTGGCAAGTACTTGATTGAGCATGGTGTTAATGAAACAGATTTTAATAGCTATGGTAGCAGAAGAGGAAATCACCATATTATGATGAGAGGGACATTTGCTAATGTGCGTATTCGTAATCAGATGCTGTCAGGAAAAGAGGGCGGTTTTACCAAGCTCATGCCAGAGGGGAAAGAAATGCAGATTTTTGAAGCATGTCAAAAATACGCGGAGCGTAAAGTTCCTTTGATCGTTTTTGCCGGCAGTGACTATGGGATGGGTAGCTCTCGTGATTGGGCAGCTAAAGGAACAGCATTACTTGGTGTGCGTGCTGTAGTAGCTCGAAGTTTTGAGCGTATACATCGTAGTAACTTAGTGGGTATGGGGGTACTTCCTTTACAGTTTCAAGAAAATGATAGTTGGGAAAGTCTTCAAATTAATGGTACAGAAACGTTTGATCTAATTGGTTTAGAAAAAGAGTTTAAACCACATCAAAATGTTATTTTAAAGATCTGTCGAGAAGATGGCTTAATTCAAGAAATGCCTTTATTGGTTAGGATCGATTCTGCAGTTGAGGTGGATTATTATTTACAGGGAGGGATTTTGCCCTATGTACTTAGGCAGATTTTAACTTAAGAACACTTGTAATTTATCTGCAATTTTCTATACACTATTGCATCTATATGCCGATGTGGCGGAATGGTAGACGCGGTAGACTCAAAATCTACTTTTAGTGATAAAGTGCTGGTTCGAGTCCAGTCATCGGTATTAATAAGCATGTTTAAAAAATTCCTTGCCTCCTATGAGATCATTCTCTTTGATTTTGATGGTTTGCTTGTAGATACAGAACCTTTGCACTTTGTTGCCTATAAGGAAATGTGTTCTAAGAATGACATTCATCTAAATTGGGACTTTACCCGTTTTTGCAAAGAGGCGCATTCAAGTGCGCTTGGAATTTGGAAAGCTTTTCAAAAAGAATTTCCCTCTTTGTTAGAAAAGAAATCAAAAGATGTACTGTATCAAGAAAAAAAAGAAATTTACCAAGAGTTGCTAAAAACCGCTGCTTTAAAACTTATGCCAGGAGTTAGCGCTCTTTTACAGGCATTAGCTACAAGCGATACATTATCTGCAGTTGTAACAAATTCTACACGCTCTCAAATAGAGCCTGTTCGTAAAGCCCTTTCTATTTTAAATGTCATCCCTCTTTGGATAACACGTGAGGATTATCAGTTAGCCAAGCCAGATCCTGATGGTTATTTGCAAGCAATAGAACAACTGGGAAGAAAAGAGCGGATTATTGGATTTGAAGATACATTAAAGGGCATTCATGCATTGCAAGCAGCCGGGGTAGAAGCTGTTCTTGTAACTCCTAAGAGTCCAGAAGAAATCAAGGGATTTATTCATCTAGATAGAATTGATCATATTTGTTTAAAGACTTAAGGTCTTTCTAAAAGACATTTTTGAAACTTATCTTAGTTGAAAATTAAACTGCATGTTTATAATTTACAAATAATAGTATAATGCAGTACTCTCCTTTTTTTTGAATGTTGACCCAAGGCTGTTTTCTATGGAAAGAACCTTTTTTCTTATCATTATTATCGTAGGCGCCCTTTTTTTTTTATATTTGTTAAAAGCCCGAATCAAACTAAAATAGTCCAAACTCTTCGTTTAAACATTAAAGCAGAACCAAAAACAATGGATCCTCGCAAAGGAGGGGAACATTATTCTTCTCAGATGCATTCTCTGTTTTTTGAAGGACTTGTAAAACTCTATCCAGACGGCTCTATTAAACTTGCTCAAGCAGAATCCTATGAAATGTCCGAAGATAATTTGAAGATTAGTTTTCGTTTAAAAGATACTGTTTGGTCAGATAATACTCCTGTAACAGCTTATGATTTTGAACAATCTTGGAAAGATATTCTAGATCCTAAGTTTCCCTCGATGCAATCAAAGCTGTTCTCCCCTATAAAAAATGCAGATGCTGCAAAACAAGGTCTTATTCCTATTGATGAAGTAGGTATCAAAGCAATAGATGCAAAGACTCTCATGATTACTTTAGACAAACCCACTCCTTACCTTTTCGAGTTACTTGCCTGTTCTTCTTTTTTTCCTGTAAACATCAAAAATGACCGGAAGCATTCCGATTGGGCTGATCATGCAGGTCTTAACTTTTTGTGTAATGGTCCTTATCTATTAGAAAAATGGGATTATGAAAACCAAATTATTGCTGTAAATAATCCTAATTACCGAAAAACACAAGATCTGCGTCCAAAAAAAATTATTTTTAATGTGATTAAGAATGATCAAACAACTCTACAGATGTTTGAAAAAGGTTTAATTGATGTAATTGGAGATTCTTTAACCTCTATTCCTTTAGATGCGGTTCCTAGTTTAGAAAAGAAATGGATGATTTCTCGTAAACCAAGGGCTTCCACTTTACTTATTACTCTCAATACAGAAAAGTTCCCTTTTAATCATCCTAAAATCCGTAAGGCATTTGCTTTGGCAATCAATCGCCAGGAGCTGATTGGGTCATCTGGAAAAGGTGTAAAAAAAAACATTTTGGCTGACTATATTAGTACTGCCTATCAAGCAAGCATGAGCGCAACGAATCTCATCCCTCCTTGTTTAAAAGAAAACCGCCATCGCTCTTTCTTTAAAGATAATGATGTGATCCAAGCAAAGCTTTTGCTCGAAGAAGCAATGGCTGAACTGGGGGTAAATAAAGAAATTTTTGACTCTGTGATTCTCTATTATTATTCTCGAACATTTGGAGCAGGTGAGTTGATACAAACGATCCAACAACAATGGCTAAATGCTTTAGGCATTTTGATAAAAACAGAATATTTAGACTCTAAAACTAGTTTGGATAAACTGATTAAGGGGGATTATCACATGTGTTTTATGCGCAGAGATGCCCTATATAATGATCCTATGAGTATTTTAGAAAGATTTAAATATAAAGATTACATAAGAAATTATTCCAATTGGGAAAACCAAGACTATATCCGTTTATTAGATAAATCTTTTTATGAGCAAGCAGATGCAAGATCTCAAATTCTAGAACAAGCAGAACGGGTTTTATTAAATGAAATGCCCGTTATTCCTTTATATCACGAAGATTATATATATATTATCAATCCTGATTTAAAGTACAAAGTACCTTTATTTGGAGATCGATTGCTTTTACCCATGTCTTTTGAGGATCAGGGTTTGTAAAAGAAAAGAGAAGGTGGATCGAAGCTAAAAGATGTTGTCTTATAATCTACCTTAGCTAATATAAGCCCGTGTGCAGGCGCAGTGCGTCCTGCTAGTCTTCGATCTTTTGCTTGAAAAATAGCGGGAATTTTTTCTAGCGCTATTTTTCCTGCACAGATGTCAAGCAATGTGCCAACGATATTACGAACCATTTTATATAAAAAGCCGTTTGCTTCTAGCTCTAAGCAGATATACTCTTCTTCTTGTAGAATAGATAAGCGTCTAAGGTTACGGACTGCATTTTTTGCAGCAGAGCCTGTGGTAGCTTCATTTGTAAAAGAAGTAAAATCATGAGTGCCTGTAAAAAGCTTTGCTGCTTGTATCAATGTGTCTAAGGCTACAGAATGGGGAGCTCTATAGGCGTAGAAACGGTTAAAAGGGTCCTTAACAGGCCCTGTATGTAAATAGTAATGGTATACCTTGCCTATTGCACTATAGCGTGCATGGAAGTCAAGAGGAGCCTCTTCAATGCTCAATACTCTAATATCAGGGGGAAGTAAGCCATTCAACGACTTAAGTAATCGGGAAAACTCAAAAGAACTTATTGTTTTAAAATGCGCAACTTGTCCTATTGCATGTACACCTGCATCTGTGCGGCCAGATCCTATCAGTTTAATAGGGGTGCGTAAAATAATCGATAAATACTTTTCCAGAAGTGCTTGAATAGATATACCATTTTTTTGTATTTGCCAGCCTGAATAACGTGTTCCCTCATAAGCTACGAGTAATTTATAGTTATGCATGTAAAAAGCTTCGGGCTAATTCTAGATCTTCGGGGCTAGTTATTTTTATATTTGAGGATTTACCGGAAACGAGTTTAACTGTGTGCCCAATTAATTCTATCGCAGAAACATCATCTGTAATGTCTATTTTCTTTTTTTCTGCTTCAAGTAGGCCTTTTTTTAATAAGTCTAGTGCAATAACCTGTGGAGTAAGGGTTTCTCTAAGAGTTTCTCGATTTAAGGTTTGTCTGACAAAACCAGTAGAATCTATTTCTTTAATGGTATTTTTAGCTGGCATAGCTAAAGCTGCAGCTTTATGAATGAGAGCTTGTTCAATTACTTCTTTTAGATCTTCTAACTGTAGAAAAGGGCGAGCCGCATCATGAATACAGACAAAAGAGCCTTTTGTTACTTGCGCTAAACCACTGGATACAGAATCTTGTCTTCTAACTCCTGGATTAGCAAAACCAATTTTTAAATTGGTTTTAGATGTAAATAAAGGCCGATAAAGTTCCTCACAAACTATGATAATTTCTGTAATAAGATTGGATTGGATTAAAAGTTCAAAGCTGTGTAAGGCTAGTAACTTTGAACCCAGAGGTAAAAATTGTTTGGGTATGGTGCTTTTAAATCTTGTGCCTTTTCCACCGGCAAGTAAAATAGCTGAAATAAGAGGTGTAGGGGACATGTTTTTGAAATTAAGCTCAAAAAAAGTGCATTTTAAATTTATGCACTTTTTTAAGCTTATTTTTTAGTTAACTTTTAAGATGTTTGCTTACAATTTTTGTCATTTCAAACATATTAATGGATTTCTTACCGCCAAAAACTTTGGCAAGTTTCTCATCTGGATTAATATTGCGTCTGTTTTTAGTGTCTTGACATTTGTGTTTTTTAATATATTCCCACAATTTTTTTGTCACTTCTGTCCGAGGCATCGGACCTTTGCCAATAACTGCAGCTAATTCATCACTAATCTGCAGCGCTTGCATAAATTTAGATTCTTTCTTTTTTGCCATTTACTTCTCCTTATGGAAATGACTGTAATTATCCACAGTTGCTTTTTTTAGAAAAACTGCGTTTAATTTTCCTATCCTAATAACCTTATAAAAACCACATCGTATCACGATTTTTCTATAAACCCCTTATGGAAAAACCAAAGAACGAGAACTTTGGATAGCTAATTCGAGGATTTTCTATTCTCCCCTCGAAGGACATGTTGTATCTCTAGAGGGAATTTATAGTCAAAAAAAATCGTTTTATAAAAACTTCACAAGGATAAGATTCTCGTTTCTTTTTTTTCAACTAATTGTGGATAAATGAGTTGAAATTTTCTCTATAAAATCATTTTTATTCTTAAAAGATCACTTGCAATTTAGAACCAGATCGTGGCAATTTGGTCTTATCCCTTAATTTATGGCTGATTTTGTATAATAATGATAGCAGATCAGGAGATTTTTTGTGCTCTAGCAAATAAGCTTAAGCTCTGTAAAAACGATCAAGAGCGCTTAAAGCTATTAAAAAGGCCTCTTCCAAAGGCAATCGATCTGCCTTTGACTGTAAAAGATCAGCTGATTTTGAAGTCCATTCTAGTGATTAACCAGGATCATCTTTTTTACCCACTCGACAAAAAACATATACAAAATCTTTTAGAAGATCTCTATCCGGTTGAATCTTTTTATCAATCCATTGGGGGAATAGTTGGTTATCACGCCATGATGTTATCATTGCTTTCAAATGACACGCTATCCCATGAATATAAGAGCTATGAGCAACCAGAAGATGTGAATATAGCACAAGAGGACTCTTTAACTTGTAAGTATATCTTAGAAGGGCTTTATGCACTTCCCTTTTTAGCGGAAATTTATCCTGTAGGAGGAGCAGCTGACCGATTGCAGCTGATGGATACAGCAACTCATTCTTCTCTTCCTGCTGCAAAACTAGAATTTTGTGGTAGAAGCTTATTAGAAGGATTAATTCGCGATCTTCAAGCAAAGGAGTATCTCTACTTTAAACTATTTGCTAAACAGCTTATCACACCTGTTGCTATGATGACCTCTGAAGAAAAAAATAATCATCTTCACATTTTATCCATCTGCAAGCAAAACAAATGGTTTGGTCGTTCTAAAGACTTTTTTCGTTTTTTTCAACAGCCGCTTGTGCCTGCATTAAATGGCAAGGGGAAGTGGTTACAAACGCAAAATAGCCGTATTTTAAGAAAGCCAGGTGGCCATGGAATGCTATGGAAAACAGCGATTGAGCAAAAGATCTTTGCTTGGCTTGCCTTGCAAGGGTATACCAAAATTTTAATTCGGCAGATTAATAATCCAGTAGCTTCTGTTGATTATGGGCTGCTTGCATTTTGTGGAATTGGTTATCAGAAAAATAAACAGTTTGGCTTTGCCTCTTGTTTGCGTTTATTGGAAGCCGCAGAAGGGATTAATGTACTCTGTGTAAATGAAAAAAAGCAGTATTGCATAACAAATATTGAGTATTGTGATCTTGAAAAATACCAAATGAAAGACCTTCCTTTAAAAGAGGGAAGTTCTTATTCACGTTTTTTTTCCAATACAAATATTTTATTTGCTGATTTAAAAGCGATTGAAGAAGTCACTAAGAAATGCCCTATTCCCGGGATGCTTGTTAATCAGAAAAAAACCTGTTTTATCAATAAGGAAGGGCATCTCGAAGAGTGCGAAATTGCTAGGCTAGAATCAATGATGCAAAATATCGCTGAGTGCTTTTCTGCTAGTCAAATAGATGAGTTAGATTCTTTTTTGAGCTATAACTTAAGACATAAAACCATTTCTACAGTAAAGAAAAAATCTACAAAAACAAATTCTTTATTAGAGACACCAGAAGGCTGTTTTTATGATGTTTTGTATAATGGATACGATCTATTAAAAAATCGATGTGATTTTTCGCTACCTGTATTTTCTTCTCATCAAGAGTATATTACTAAAGGTCCTTCTACTTTGTTTCAATACCATCCTGCTCTAGGTCCTCTATACACGATTATTGCTCAAAAAATCCAATCTGGACACATGACTTGGGGAAGTGAGTTGCGCTTAGAAATAGCTGAGGTGCAATTAGAAAATCTCTATTTAGACGGAGTACTCCACATTATTGCTGAGCATGTAATAGGGCATTATGTAGAAGATCGCTTAGTCTATTCTCAACAGCTCGGTAGATGCCGTTTAAGTAATGTTCGAATAAAAAACCAAGGGATTGATCGCACCCCTTCTAATATCTATTGGAAAGACCAGATCTCTTACCATGAAAAATGCACAATCACCCTAAAAGGTAATTCTTGTTTTATCGCCGAAAATGTCGAATTGACAGAAGAGATGCAAATTGAAGTAGAAGATGGGGTTTGTCTATTAGCTTTTCAAGAAAAAGGCCAAGTGGTCTTTCAGAAAAGACCTCTTATTCCTTCTGAAGGCATATGGGATTATAAAATAGAAGAAGATACCATCGCTCTACAAGAAACAGGTGCGCTTAGTGAAAGCTTATAGAAGATAAAAAAGGCTAGAGATGCAGTATCTCTAGCCTTAAGGCTTATATATATTTTTCTATACAGTTGTAGGTGTAGATGTAGGTGGAGGAGGAGTTTGTTTAAAGAAAACTCGATAAATCACAGCACCAGATGCAACAGTAGTAGCAACACCAGCAACAAAAGAAAAGCTCTTTGGATGTGCTTTTACTATATTAGAAACCGCATTAGGAATGCATCTTCCTGCAACTTGACCCACTTTGTCTAATAAAGAAGAACATACAGAATAACCCTTACCAAGCATGTCTTTACTAAAGCCATAAACATTTGATGCTGTATTTGCAGTAGCAGTACGGGCAGCGCTGAAGAAATTTCCTATGTTTAAATTCATCTTTTAATCTCCTTAATATTTAATGAGCGTAATTAAAATAATTAGTTTATAATTTTTTCTTGCAATTCGTAAAATAGTTATAAGACATCTTAAGAATATAAATCTATCTTAAATTCGATGTGTTATCATCATGCACATAGAAAAAAAAGAATAGTTCTTATTCATACTTCTTTTTTTACGATCCAAATGGATTAGAACAATGAGAGAGATGAGTTTTGTAGTTATTGGTTCTTGTTATCAATCCTGTAATTCTTTGGTTAAGAGCTGGTAGATTATTAATATTTGTTTCTAACAGGGCAATTTTTTCTTCAGGTGAAGCATTTTCATGAAGCTTTGATTCGGTTAACTTTTTAAAATCTTCTTGAATTTCGCCATATTGAGTTATAATTTGCTGCTGCTCAATACTTATAGAATCATTTATGGTTTTTTGAGCTGTAGAAATATCTTGAGTATTTTTTTCTAAGATGAGAAAATGTTCCCCTAATTTTTTTGATTCATCACAAAATCGCTTGGAAAGAGTATGAATTGTTCGTTGCAGAGCTTTTTCTTTGGACTCTTTCTTCAATGACTTTAGATAAGTTACTAGAGTTTTTCCTTTATAATAAATCAAAACAGTAATAGTTGTTCCTGTAAGTATAGCTAGGGTTTTTTTTGGATGGGTTTTGACTGTTTGGTAAAAAAGATGAGTAATTTTAGTTAATTGAGAATATAGCGTTTTTCCAAATGTGGAAATCTGTCTGCCTAACCATTGTACTTTGGAAAGGACAACAGGTTTTGCATGAGCTTCTATAGGGGGATTATTGATTGGCTGTGTTGACATAAATCTCCTGAAATTCTTAAAAATTGTAAAAAGAAATAAAAAAAATATTTTTTAATATAGATTTTATAAATATTTTTTATATTTTTGTAAATTTTTAAATTTGAAAAAAATGTAAATGAATCACTTTTTTGAAAAAATGCGCTGGGATCGAATTGCATTATTATGGCATCTTTAAGGATTAAACTGGAGATTGGATGGTTTTATGCAGGAATCTATACAAAATATGATTAAAGGAATTCAAAATCGTTTAGCACATATGTGGAGGTATCTTTGACTTAAGTGAAAAGGAAAAGAAAATTGTTCTTCTAGAAAAAAAAATGGAAGATCCAGATTTTTGGGATGATCAGAATCTAGCGCAAAAGATTATTTCTGAGATTAATGATTTAAAAGCTTGGACAGTTCCTGTCTGCCAAGTAAAACAGCGTTTTGAAAATGTATGTGAGCTAATGAATGAGGTGGACCCAGAAGCCGAACCAGAATTTTTTCATGAGCTAGAGCTAGAACTTAAAGAAGTTGATAGACAGCTCTCTGATTTAGAAATTCGTAAAATGTTATCTGGAGAGCTAGATAAAAAAAATTGTTTTTTAACAATTAATGCGGGAGCAGGAGGAACAGAATCTTGTGACTGGGCAAGCATGCTCTCTCGCATGTATCAACGCTGGGCGAATAAAAGAGGTTGGAAAACAGAGATTTTCGATTTTGTAGATGGAGATGTTGCGGGATTAAAAAGCATTACCATTCGATTGATCGGTTCATTTGCTTATGGTTATGCTAAAGCAGAACGCGGCGTTCATCGATTAGTACGTATCTCTCCTTTTGATAGTAATGCACGTCGTCATACCAGCTTTGCTTCTGTCGATATTACTCCTGAAATTGATGACAAAATTGAAGTGGAGATTAAGGAAGATCAATTGCAGATAGAGACTTACCGCGCTTCAGGAGCAGGAGGGCAACATGTGAATAAAACTGATTCGGCTGTACGTATGCGATATGCAGGATTTACAGTAAGTTGTCAAAAAGAGAGAAGTCAAGTGCAAAACCGCGAAACCTGTTTGAAGATGCTTAAGGCTAAATTATATGAAAAAGAGTGTTTGGAAAGAAAAGCAAAATTAGAACAGATTTCAGGAGAAAAGAAAGAAATTGGTTTTGGAAGCCAAATTCGTAATTACATATTTCAACCTTATACCCTAGTAAAAGATACTCGAACAAAGTATGAAGTGGGCAATGTGCAAGCTGTACTTGATGGAGAGATAGATGGCTTTATTAATGCATATCTTCAAGAATTTGGTTAATCGATGGCAGAAATAGAAGAAGAATTAGATATTAGATATACTCATATTACCGATGAGACCTATTTACGCAGTTGGCTGATGAATCCTAAATTACAGCACTTTCTTCCTGTTAGTCATGAGCAGGAAGTAAATAACACAGTGCAGTGTTGGTTGGGATTTTGTCGTTATAGTGCAAGCCTTACCGCTACACTTAATGGGACACCTTGTGGAATAGCTACTTTGTTTTTAATGCCTTATCAAAAGGTTTCGCATCACTGCTTATTTAAAATCATTGTAGATCCCGTCTATCAACAAAAAGGAGTAGGTAATAGTTTATTAAAAAACCTCATACATTTAGCAAAAGTATATTTTAAGCTAGAAGAGATTTATACAGAAGTAGTGGAAGATAACCCTTTAATTCATCTACTTCATAAATACGATTTTTATCAGTTTGCTGAGCAAAAAGACTACATCAAAGAAAATGATCAGTACTATGCACGCCTTCTATTTGGGATTTCATTGATATGAATAGACAAAAAACTCCTCTTTCTCATTTGAACTTTCGTTTAACAGATCGCTCAGATGCTCCTTATTTAACCAAATGGCTTTCTGATCCTGAAGTTTTACACTGGTTCCCGATGCTCACACAGCCAGAGGTAGCAGATGCCATCAGGATTTGGATTGGGTATTCCCACTTTGGCTCAGGGATAACAGTGGAGCATAATAACGTACCTTGCGCAATGGCAACGCTTTATATACAAGCTTATGAAAAACTAAAACACACTTGTCTTTTTTCTATTATTGTACAAAAAGACAAGAGAGGATGTGGCATAGGTCACTTGTTAATGGAAGACTTAATGAAGTTAGCACAAGAGAAATTTAACATTAGCATTCTGCACTTAGAGGTATATGAAGGCAATCCTGCTCGTAAAATGTATGCCAAACTGGGATTTGTAGAATTCGGACGTCAAGAGAGATTTATCAAAGAAAAAAATACATATCTCGCTAAAGTTTTTATGCAAAAAAGATTGATCTAACAGAGGGAAATTATGGCAGGCCATAGCAAGTGGGCAAATATAAAGCATCGAAAAGGAAAAGCAGATGCTATTAAAGGAAAGCTTTTTTCTCGTTTAACCAAAGAGATCATTAGTGCTGTAAAACAAGGTGGAGCTGATCCTAAAGCAAATACCAAACTGCGAATGGTTTTACACAAAGCACGCAGTGCAAACCTACCTAATGAGAATATTGAGCGCAACATTAAGAAAGCTACAAGCGCTACCCAAGCAGATTATAGCGAAATATCTTATGAATTGTATGGGTATGCAGGTGTAGGCATTATTGTAGAAATTATGACAGATAATAAAAATCGGAGTGCTTCTGAAATGAGAATTGCCACCAACAAAAAAGGAGGCAGTATTGCAAATCCAGGCTCTGTGGCTTTTAACTTTGAATGTAAAGGAATTATTCAGGGAAAAAAAAATGCCAGTGAAGAAGAGCTTTTTAACCTGATAACAGAAGCAGGAGCAGAAGATTTTGATCTAGAAGAAGATTTTTGTATGATTACAACAGCCCCCGATCAATTATTTCAAGTAAAAGAAACCTTGGAAACACAAGGGTTTATTTGCGAAGAAGCACAGCTTCAAATGATTCCCAAAACATATATAGAATGCGATGCAGAAAATCAAAGACTAAACCTTGATTTGATCGAGTATCTAGAAGCAATAGATGATGTAGACGCTGTTTATCACAATATGAAGTTATCCTAGAAGTCAATTGTGATAGTAGCGGTTAAACCATGAAGCTTTAAATCATACATAGTGGTATTTCTAGGGGCGACAAAAAATGTGTTATAATCCCACCAGAACTGCATTTCATAACCAGCTGAAATCCCTAAGTAGTATTTTTTGCAGAAACAAGAACCCCAGTCTAATCCTATAAAGCACTCTACTAGAGGCTTTAGGGTGCGGTAATGGGCCTGTTTGCTACCACCCCCGAGGGTGCCATCTAAACGATTTTCAGTGGTGTTATTGTGGACTTTAATATTATTCCAAAGAATGGCTCCAGCAATATTGGCTAAGATAGCAAAATTAGAACATCCTAAATCCCATCTACCTTGCATCCCGAATCTAAGCCCTATACCTTGATTTCTATCCTTTAAAGATACATTGGCTGAGTTAAAGACTAAACTATTGATTCCAGCATAAGAAGTATTCAATCTAGATGTTACCCAAGCTCCTTTTAACCCTGCATAAGGGCGAATGGCTAGATTACGCCCGAGAAATAGACGTCTACCTAACTCTAAATCAACAGTATCAAAATGTAAGTTCCAACGTGAATTAACAGAATTAGATCCTAATATACCAGATCCTTCAAAAGGAGCTAATAAAGAAGCATTTAAGGTTTGACTTGTAGAGCTCCAAGAAGAATTTGGTTGAGTATGTAGACGAGTCCAATTAGCAAAAATATCCCAGTAGTCATAAGATAGGTTATATCCGAGGCCTAGCTTAAAGCCGCTTTCATATTTATAGTCAATTTGCTTAATTGTCTCTTTAGTTTGATTGGTAGATGTTGGTTGTATGTTAGAGGTTACGCTCAAGTCTTCAATAGAACTACGCCAATATACGTAAGCTGCCTCTAGGTAAGGTCCAGATGTTTCTATGCACCCTCTGGCAGAAGGGGTAACATCTATACAAGGGTCAAAACTTTTTACTCTTTTTTGATCACAGCAATCCGGTTCACAAAAATCGGTATATACAGGTGCTCTATAGGAAGAAGTTTTTTTTCTAAAGCTATTTGGTTCTGAACAAAGAAAAACATCTTTAGAATCTTTTTTATTAAATAGAGATAGGCCTTTATTATCCCATCTATTGAATAGATCCGAGACAGAAAAGCTAGATTCATGTGTTTTGCAACCTAAAAGATAGACTAAAGCAACTATGCTTAATCCTAAACCGAATATTGAATTAGTATGATGTTTCATAATTCTCTCAAATGTTTAAACTTAATTTTACAATTAGAATAAATAAATTATTTTGTAAATACTTTTATTAAAATTATGAATTTAATTTTTTTGAGAGCTTATTATTTAATAGTTTAACTAACTTGTTTTTAAGATTTTATTGAATATAAATTGAGGGAATTTAATTATTTTAAAACTTTTTTATGAGGGAAATACTTTTTTAATAAAATAGGTAAAAGAGCAAGAAAAGCTAAAACAAGTAAACTTAATTTGATTTGTGTATTAAAAATAGCAGCAAAAGAGAAGTCCGTTTCATTTCTGAAAAAGGTAGAAAGACCTCCTCCTGCCTGAGCTAGCACAATGATTAAGGGCAAAACCCCAACACAAGTTGTCCAAATAAATGTGTAGGTATTTACTCGGAAAACAGCAGAAAGTAGATTAATTAGCCAAAAAGGTAGGATATGACTGAAGCGCAAGAAAAGCAGATAGCTGATTTCATAGCGGTAAAAAGACTCTCTTAAATGGATGAAATAAGTCTTTTTTCTATGAGAGAGAAATTGAAAAAATGCAGTGCGCATAATAAAAAAAAATATAACGGCCCCTAATGTTTCAGAAAAGCAAGTATAGGCAATTGCCAATGGAAAGGGAAATAAGAATCCAGCAGCCAGAGTTAATAGGGTAGAAGCTGGAATAATCAGTATTACTGAAATTGTATGGATTAAAATAAAACAGAGTCCAGATAAAATGGGATATTCCTGTACATATTGCTCCCAAATGACATGTTGGGATTTGATGAGATTAAAGTCTAATGTCTTGTATTTTCCTGTTAAGAAAAAATACAAGACAAAGGACAAGATGAATAAAATAGGCAAAAAGGGTAGCCATTTTCTAATCACTAAAAAACCTAGTTAGATGTAAGTTGGCCTAGAGCTTGTACATCTTCTTTAGAAGTAAGCTCATAGCAAAAGTTTTTATCGTCTGCCATGACTCCTTCTACTAAAATAGCCAATCTACGAGAGTTCTTTCGAGAAATCAACTTTTGAGCAGCTATGCAAAAATAATCATAGGATAGAGCTTTTAGGCTATCTATTTGCTTATTTATCCATTCAAAGTCTTGATAATAAAAAGCTAATTTAGCGGTTTCTTTTGCTTTATTAAACATGTTTTCTGATCTCATAGCAAGAGAAGTAATTAAATTAGCGCGGATTTTTTCAAAGCGCTCTAACGAAATTTCCATAGGCAGATTTTTATCAAAATCTTCTAAAAATAATTCAAAACGCGCTAATAAATCAGTGGGAGTATGTGTACTAGATTGTACTGCAAAATACTGTAGAAGCTGTTTTTCTTTTTCATCATCCCAGGCTTTAGCTATGTAAGCTGTTTGCTGTTTAGTACGCAATGTTTCAAAAAAAGCACTTTCTAGAGCTTGACTTAAAACTTGTTGAATAGCCCATGATTCAAAACTAAATGATCCTTCTTGTAGAAGAAGTAAAGCGGCTGCTCCTTGTCGGTTTGTCTCAAAAACAAGCTTATAAGGTCCATGCAGATCGGATAGAAGAAGAACTTTAGCTTTAGCTTGGCTCTGAAGAGAATAGGGTTTTGTTGCCAAAATTGTCTGTATTTCTTTACAAAGCTCTGTTGCTAACTCTTGATTGAGGTTTCCATACAAAAGAGCTTGCATATAAAGACATTGACTAAATTTTTCTGAGAAATCACACAAATCTTTCAGACAAGTTTTTTGTAGAGCTAGTAGCTTTTGCTGACTAGTGGGTTGATCAAAAATAACTCCACTCATTTGTTCTAAAGCTTGACACACAGGGAGCTCTTTTGAAACATTTTCATAACTAGCAACTAAAGAACTAACATAAATCTGAAATTTTTCTTGTGAACAAACAACCTGTTTAGATGCTTGAAAGACTTTCTTAGTGAATAAAGGCATTTTTTCACTAAGCCCTCGAATGTAGATAATAGCTTCTAAAGGCTTTAGTTTTAGCTCTATTTGAATCCCCGCATCTTTAGCAAAGGATAGCTCATCAGCAAGCATCTCCTGGAGAGC
This sequence comes from Candidatus Rhabdochlamydia sp. T3358, assembly GCF_901000775.1. GTDB lineage: Bacteria > Chlamydiota > Chlamydiia > Chlamydiales > Rhabdochlamydiaceae > Rhabdochlamydia. The sequence continues at coordinate 46,821 of NZ_CAAJGQ010000014.1, read as the reverse complement.
ATAAGACCATAAATCGGCTAGTACTTGAGCCTTTGGAGTTTGATTAAAAAGAGGCGATTTGAGCTGAAATGTAAATACGGTTTCTGGAGTACCGTAATAATGATCTGCCAAAAAGTATACTTCAGAACCCTCATCTTGATGAATCAAAGCTGGTATTTCTTGCAAAGGCGTGTCTTGCAGAGTTAATTGGTTAGGTATATAAGGATTTTGCCCTGGTAGGTTGATCTCAGGATTAATTCCAGGTTTCTGCCAGGCTTGTAATTGCTTTTGATCGATCGGAATTATTGCGTATTTTGCTTTCATCCATTTTTCCTCTCGATCGGTAACAACCCCTACCTTACTTGGCTCTGCAATGACAAAATAGACGCATTCAGCGGGTTTTAGTGTATTTAAAAAGCTATGAATTCTTTGAGGGGAAAATACGGTCGGGATCTTCGTTTTAATCGGATAAGAGCTAAGGTCCTCATAAAGCATATCAGAAGCTGTTTCTGAAGCCATTTCAAAGGCATCTTTTCTAGATTGATATTGGTAATCTATAGTTGCCATGGCTTTAAACTCTTGAAATAGATAGTCGGGTAATTTTTCTGTCCTCAAGCGCTCAAGTGCTGCAAATACATAGGATATAGTACTATCAATTTGTAGAAGACCAGAATCGGTTAAACAGATATCGATACAAAAAAGGAGGCTATCTTTACTAAAGCGATCACAACAAACATGGAAATTTTCCGCGATGTTTCCTTTCTTTAATTTAGCAAATAAGCTTCCCTTTACCTCTTTATTGAGAATATAAGCGATAAATTCGGGGGCTTTTTCTTCTAGATTAGCAGCGAATTCTTTTGGGACCTCCCAGCATAAAGAAAGAGTTTTTAGATCTTTAACCGGTTTGATAAAAATCATGCTTCCTTTTTGTTGACCTGACAATAAAGAACTCTGAGGATTTTTTTTCTGATAGGGAGCATTAGTAACAGGCGAAAATTTGGTAACTGCTAAATCTCTCATTTCAGCAATGCTTAGAGAAGAGATCATGACTAAATGCATACAGTTTGCATTGTAATGGCTTGAGTACCAATTTTTCAAATCAGATTGAGGAATTTCACAAAGAGTATCCTTGTTGCCAGTAGAGAATTTGCAATTTGGATGATCTGGATTTCCTGTCTCTTTTAAAATCATATACTGACGCCATCCGTCGTGCTCTATATTCTTAGCATGCTCATTGTCAACGGCATTAAGTTCTCTTTGTATACAACTGGTAGAGAATAAAGGATCGATAAAAAAATGAGAAAGACGATCAATGGCTTGTGCGTAAGCATCGTTATGAATGGAAAACATGTAAACCGTTCGATCTGGAGCCGTATAGGCATTTACCTTGCCTCCATGGTCTTTAATAAATTGCATATACTCAGATTCATCTGGATAAGCTTCTGTGCCCATAAATAACATATGTTCTAAAAAATGAGCTATTCCAGGATGATCATCCTTCCAAGAGCCAGCTCCTACACAAACACCCGCGCTAGATTGAGGAGTGTCTTTGTCAGAAATAAGAAGAATTTTCAATCCATTTTCTAGAATGATTTTTTCTGTTTCTCTTTCAGCAAGAGACGGAGTAAGAATAGGGACTCTGCATTGATCCTGAATAATCGTATAGGAGAGAGCAGATGGATCTACTGCGCATAAAGAAGCACTCAAGCAAATTAAAGACAAAAAATACTTCATGATCAAACCCTTATCTTAAAAACGTTATGCTCTGCATTCTGATTTAAAATCCTTTTTTTGTCGAGGAAACGTCAAGAAAAAAGGGCGCTGCTTATTCTTTTTAAATTTTTATCTTTGCAATAAGATTGTCATTAATTTAAAGAATCTACTACTATTGATCTGCTTCATTAAAATCTAAGATTAAAAGGAGGGTCTATTATGCCCCTAAATAACTTAAATAATACAGCAAGACATCAAAGATTTCCTTCAAAGGGTTCAAGTAATTCTATAAACCAAATGCCAGCAGACCAAATGTCAGCTCTTACTCGTAACATAGCTAATGCTACTATCTCTGAAGCTGCACGTTCTCAAAGCTCATCAGTAGTTGAAAAAAACTTTCAAGACTTACAAGAAAAACTATCGTCTCTAAGTAGACAGATTAGTTTTAAAGTAGATAACCAAGAGCTAAAGCTTTGTGTCAGAGCCCCAGAAGTAAGCAGAAATAGTGGAGGAAATTTACCTATTTTTTTTATGGAAGATATAAAGGATACCATTGATTTATCAGCATCTCTTCCAGCCACATTGCAAGGGTTAGGGTGTACTAGTATTCTGGATCTTCTTAAAGCAAACTTTCCAAGGCTAACTTCATCATCATTTTTTAATAAAGAAACAAAAATACCGAGATTTATTTTTTCCTCTCCAATTCCTTTAAATCATGAAGGTAAGGGAAATTTCTTTCCCCAAATAGAATCAGAAGGACAGATTGCCTATATAGCTTGGGACTCTTCCGGTTTTCATTTAGCAAAAGGGTTTAAAGAAAAAACATGTGATATTTTACTTGAAAATAAAGAGGCTTTTTGTGGAGTTGCTCTATCTCAAGCCAATTTAGAAGGAATAGAAAAAGGAGCTGGAGTGTCTGCTCATTTTATGACTTCAAAGATTATGGTAATAGGTATCCTTGTTATTAAACTACCAACGTCTACGCAATCATGGTGGCTTGGTGGAGGTAGAATTTCTAGTGATGGCCCTGAATTACCTAGTAGAGTTGCTTGTGATAGTGTTTCTGGATTCAGAGATCTTTGCCGTGATGATCTAAATGAGAGAGGCCTTTCATCAAGAAGTAACCATACTACTTTTGGGATGCTTGGAGTTCAAGGAGCTAGTGTTTCTAGCGCTAAACAAGATTTGTCGGACAGATTCAAAAATCATGAAGAGAGACTGATCCCATTTTGCTTAGAAATTGTTCCTCAATTTTCTTCAAAACAAAACCCAGTTCAAAAAGATGATCTTGTAATGGCAATAGAAACTCTATTTCAGGAAAAAATATTGGCGCAGTTTAGATTTTAGATAAAGGCCTTCATACATCTTACAAATCATATTTAATGCACATTCTTTAATGAGTGTGCATGTTTATAAAATACAACTCTTTACTTTCAATTTTAATCCTATAGACACTTTCAAGGTAATAAATTAATTTACTATTATTAACAAATTTATGTGATTGTTATTAAACAATAAACTTCCGTATACTTAAATCATATTTTTTATAAAAAAATGGCATTAATATGGATGAAATATCAAATTACTCTAACTATTCTGATGGAAGACTACAAGTAGTACCAAGAGTTAGGGAGTCAAATCTTTACAGAGAATCCCAGTCTCTACAATTTCAAGAAGCAAATATTCTTAGAGAAACTTTCTCTTTTGAGGAAGGCAATCAAGAGTTAGAGACTGCTAATAGATATGCTGTTGTTGTTCAAGAAGTTCCACAAATAGGTGAAATAGTTAAAAAGAATTTTCGAGATTTACAAACTAGATTCCCTTATCAACAAGAACCAGAGGTTGTTATTAGAGAAGATTTTCGACTTTCCTCATCCATTAAAGAGATGATAAATATTCGAATCAGGATGCCAGGATTAAATGAAAATTTACCTATCTTCATGAAAAATATTACAGATAGTATTGATATAACAGCAACTCTTCCAGATGCATTGCATAGGGAGGACTTTGTTAGTATTCTGCACCTTCTTAAAAGAAATTTCCCAAAGTTAACTCAAAATCTTAAAGATGAAATGTCAAGGCATGTTTTTTCTTGTCCTATTCCTTTAAACCATGAAGATCGGGGAAGATTTTTTCCTCAAATAGAATTAGGAGAGGAGCTTGCCTATGTAGTATGGAACTCTTCTGGTATAGTACGAGGATTTAAGAAAAAAGCTTTTGATGTTGTATTAAAGAGCGATGAAGCTTTTTCTGCTCTACCCCAAATAAATCCTTTTGTGGCTTCAAAAGTTACAATGATAGGTATTTTTATTATTAATTCACTTAGTATTGGATCTAATAGGCCTAATTATGAGGAATCGGTAGATTTGAATGTTTTTTTTGGAAATGAAGACTTGCCCGATAGAGAATTAAGACCAGGAGAACAATTGCTTCCATTTTGTTTGGAAATTGTTCCTTTAGGCTCTTCAGAGCAAAATCCAGTTCAGAAAAACGATCTCATCATGGCCATAGATATGCAATTTCAAGGAAAAGCATTTGCAGATTTGTCTAAATCTTAGAAAAAGTCATTGTACATCTTACGCACTAAATTGCAGATGAATTCTGCACGTTCTTTACGGCGTGCATGTTTATCTAATGGCTTTTTTAAAGCGTAACTTTCCATGTCAATCTCAGGACCAAACGCTATTTGGATGGGACCATAGCCCACCGTTCGTGATTCTCCTAGTTCTACTTGGATAGCTTTAGGAGGGGGCAGGATAGCGTAGGTTTTTAAAGCTAGAGGGTAAAAATGCGTAGGGCGTAAAGAGCGTTTAGCTATTAAATAAAACATTTCAATGCTAGGAGGGTCAAAATCTGCTACTTCAATAACTCCTTCATTATTGCTTCTATCTCGACCACCACTAGGAGCTACGTAGATAATATTACCTCCTTTTTTTAGGAGGCTACTCATGGTATCCATAGTTTTTTTATTGTGCAGTTGCTTTTTCATTTTCAGTTCGGGAGGATTGTCAATATAGCGCTTTGAATAGATACACAATAAATTACAGCCTAGGCTTAGAGGAACCGCTAATGGGTCGCTAATTACACGATCTCCAGCAACAAAAATGAGCTCTTCTGCAATTTTCGGAAATTTTTTCTCTAATAAAATGTTAATCATCTGAGGATCTCCTTCAGATTGATGATTAGCAAAAAGAACAACATTGCCTTCGTTCTTTAGGTGAGAATTCATTTCCTCTAAGTAGGGCTCTCCTTTTAAAGAGGAAGAAGGGATGTCGATAAGAGGTCTTACAAAATCAAGAGCAAATTTGTGATAATCAAAATCTTTACGCAATCTTTGATGGTAATGAGAAAAAACAAAGGGAGAAGAGCATTGTAGAATAACAAGTTCTAGAAAGGTAAGAAAAATCTGTTCTGTTTTTTCTCTGGTCTGTAGAGCTGCCGCTTTATATTCTAAATAAAATCCGTGCAAAATTGTAGCGGATTTCTTAGGAATGAGATTCTGGTTAATAGCAAGCTGCAGCTGCTCTAAAAATGAACTAGATTTCGAGTTTTTTTCCATTGATTGTTGAATAAAATTGAAATTCATTTAAGTGTAGGTTGTCATTACTCTCAAAAGAGAGTTGCGCATGCCAGCCTTCTACTAGTTTAGTCAGATTTTTTTTGTCGTGTTGACTCAAATAGGCTTCTAGTTCTGGATGAGTCACTAATTTGAGGCCAAAGTGTTGTTGTTGGCAAATCAGCTTTTTAAGAGCCCGTTTAATTTCAATGGAGACGCTTTCATGATTTTTTATCATTCCGCTTCCATGACAATAAGGACAGCTTATAAACATGGTTTGAGTTAGAGATTCTCGGCTGCGCTGCCTGGTCATTTCAACCAAACCAAATTCGCTCATACCTGAAATAGTACATTTGGCAGAATCATCTTTCATTGCTTCTTTTAAGCGTTCTAAGACGCGGCGTTGATTTTTGCGGGAGCGCATATCGATAAAATCACAAATGATTAAGCCTCCGATATTGCGCAAACGAAGTTGGCGAGCAATTTCTTCTGCAGCTTCCATATTAATATGTACCAATGCTTCTTCTACATCAGATGTTGAGCTTTGAGAGCGTCCTGAGTTTACATCAATTGTAAACATTGCCTCTGTTCGATCAAAGAACAAATAACCTCCGCTTGGAAGCCAAATTTTACGCCGTAGAGCTCTTTCAATTTCTCTTTCTGCGCCAAATCTTTCAAACATGGGCACTTTATCTCTGTATAACTCAATTTTTAAATGGTGCTCTGATGCATATTTTGTATACATGCGTTTACATCTTTGATAAACAGAGTGATCGTCAACCAATAAGCGCTCAAACTTCTTATCAATTGCACTTAAAATAGCGCGCTTAATTAGATCGGATTCTTCATATAGGCATGTAGGTTTATTGGCTTTATGAAATTGATCGATGATGTGTTGCCATGTTTTAAGAAGCTCGCTTGCTTCATTAATAAGCATTTCAGCAGAAGCATTCATGCTTGCTGTTCGACAAATAAGACCCATGTCTTGAGGCATTTCAAAAGCACGGATGAGTTTTTTCAAGCGATCTCTAGAGGCAGGATCTTCTATCTTACGCGATACTCCTCGATGAGGGGTATTAGGCAACAAAACAAGATATCTACCCGGAATAGATATATTAGAGGTTAACCGCGCTCCTTTAGTGCCGATGGGCTCTTTTACTACCTGTACAAGTACAGATTGCTCTGGCTTTAAGAGTTTAGAAATATCAGTCTCTTTGCGTTGCTTTGTCTGCTTTGAGGAGACCTGATGATTCCATTCAAAATCCATATCAAATATTTCTTGAAACTTTTGCGTGTTTTCCAAAATATCAGAAATATGGATAAATCCATTTTCTCCTTCATTAATATCAATGAAAGCAGATTGGATATTGTGTAAAATATTTGTTACACGTCCGCGGTAAATATTACCGGCTATTTGTCGATTTTTTTTTCTTTCTACAATCAAATCATAAAGAGTTCCGTGTTTAAGCACAGCATAGCGAACTTCTTTTGACTCGATATTTAATAAAATTTCTTGCATCGGGTCCTTTAAGCGAACAGATTTTAGTGAGTATATGACTTAAAAGAAGTAATCCTATAAGATTTTATGTTCTTTTTCCAGAAAAAAGCAATGATTGCAACTGTTCTTTAACCTTGTCAATAAAATTATATTTAATTAACTGACAAGCATTATTAATACTGCTTAGGATACTCGAAGAAGAGCCTTCTCCATGACACTTAATCACAATTTTGTCAATTCCTGCAAGAAGAGCTCCGGGATATTTAGAATAATCGAGCTTTTGACGTAATTCATGAAGGGCTCTTTGTAATGACAAAGAATGAGTTTCTTTGTCAATATCACCAATCATTTTTAGAATATTAAAAGCGATTCCTTCAGAGGTTTTTAAAAATATATTACCGGTAAACCCATCAGTGATTAATACATCCAATTCTGTTTGAAATACGTTTCTAGCTTCAACGTTTCCTATAAATATAAAATCATTTTCATCAGATAAACGCTGTAGCGTTTGATAGGCGTCTCTTAGCTCAGGAGTGCCTTTTTTTGCTTCTGATCCAATGTTTAAAAGTGCCAATTTAGGACAAGAGATACCTCGACTTTTTTGATAGGCAATTCCCATAGCTGCAAAATGCACAAGATGGGTTGCTTTGTAAGAAATACTAGCTCCTACATCGAGCAAAGCAATTTCCGATTGATGCCCAGGGAACAGGGTTAATAAGGCGGGCCTTTTTAAGCCAGATAGCGAGGATAGATGTATCTTTGCACAGCTCATTAAAGCACCTGTATTTCCTGCTGAAATAAAGGCATGCAAATGCCCTTCTTTTAACATGCGAATCCCCACACATAAAGAGGAATTAGGTTTGCGTTTAATGGCAATTAAGGGCAGCTCGTGCATGAGAATGGCTTCTTGTGCAGGAAAGAAAGAAATGGAAGCGGAAGGGGAAGAAATACCCTCAAACACTTCTGAAGTGCCAAATAGAGTCAAATAAATGGGATCGTCAAATGAGCTATAGTGCAAGAGAATGGTTTCAAGCAGTTCTCTTGCAGGGGCATCGCTTCCCATTAAGTCAATGCCAATGGATAGGGACGGCTTAATCTTTCCTCTCACTGACTACCAAACGTCCTGCATAAAATCCACAATGAGAGCAAATACGATGAGACAAGCAGCTTTGAGCACAATTCGTACAGCTATTTACATTTTTTGGTTTTTTAGCGTGGTGAGCACGGCGGGAATTCTTTCGAGCATTAGAGGTGCGATTACGAGGTACAGCCATGGTTGAATACTCCTTAAAAAATCATTTGGATTATTTATAACTAATTTAAGATTTTACTTAAAGTTCAATGAAAAAATTGTCTCCCGCAAAAGGAAAATAGACGTCTTTTGTTTTGTTAGGTCCATCTTTCACAGGGGGCTTTAAATATTTTTTTAATACAGATCTATCTGGACAATTACCTTGGTTGCACTCAGAAAAAGAGGGCACTAGATTGAGAATGGTAGAGCGTATTTCATCGGTAAAGTCAAAAACAGCACCTTTAATCTCAGATAAAGCTATCGAAAAGCAAGTATTGTCCAAATTTAAAATATTTTCTGTCATTGCATTGCAAACAGAACAAGGGATAAAAGCACTAATATTTAGTGTAAACTGTATAATTAAATGATCATTAGCCAAATAGGCTTCAGCTTCTATCTGGAAGATTTTATCAAAAAAGAGATCCTGTTCATCGATTTCTAAAAAATCAGATGAAATGCTTTCAGAAATCTTTTCTGTTTGACCCGACTTTAGACGGTCGATGTAAATATGTAATTCTTTCATAAATTAGACCAAATTTAGTAAAAACCTGTATTTTTTTCTAGATAAAATAAGATTTTAATTACTTATTTAACATGAGACAAATCTGTTTACTCACTTCTTTTGCTGTATTTGCTCTGCCAAGTAAAGTTAATATATGCTTACATTTTTTTTGATAATTTGTATGATTTTCTGTTAAGTGATACACATGGGATAAAAGAGAAGCATTAGTAAAATAAGGGCCGATGAGCTCGGGAAACAGTTCTTCATTTGCAAGGATATTCACTAAGCAATAAAACGGTAGTCGGATGCGCAATAGGTCTCTTGCTATCATCAAATCGAGTTTGGATAGCCCGTAGGTAACCACCGTAGGGACAAGATGAAGAGCTAATTCAAGGGTTACCGTTCCTGATTTAGCAATTGCAATATAGGTTTTTTGCATGAGTTCATAGCTATGAGAAGAGGGAACAAAAGTAATCGGACAATCCCAATTTTTTTTTTGTAGAACTAAGAGGATTTGAGAATGGAATTTAGGCTGTGCTACAGAAAGAGCAATATGTAAATTAGGATTATTTACGCATAAGTGTCTACAGGCATCAAGATAAATAGGTAAATTACGCTCGATCTCTTTAGGTCTGCTTCCTGGAAATAGCGCAATGATTTGTTTCTCCTTTGGCAAATCAAGGTCTTGATATTTGTAAGACTGAATACGAGATTGAAGTGGATGCCCAACATATTGCGTAGGAAGCTTTCGGAAAATTTGCGATTCAAAGGGCAAGATAGTGAATAAATGATCTAAATGCTTTTCCATAAAAGCAACTCGATGTTTACCCCATGCCCACACGGAAGGACAGATAAAATGCACAATTTGTCCTTTAAAGCCCCTTTTTTTTAAGTGTCGATGTAATCGCAAACTAAAACCTGGATAATCAATGGTGAATACCATTTTTGGTTGTAATTCCAAAATAGCATTTACTACCTTGTAAAATATGCGTAGCAGTTTAGGAAATGCGCAAAATACATCAATAAACCCCATAACTTGCAACTCTTCCATGGCAAGAATAGAGTTCACTCCTTGATATCGCATACGCGGTCCGGCAACACCAAATATTTTAAGCGTAGGTTTTTTTATTTTGAGTTCAGTTAAAAGAGATTCTGCATGTAAGTCACCGCTTGGCTCTCCACAAAACATAAAAAGATCACAAGACATTAAAAGACCTTAAGTTGCTTAGCTATCCATTTCGCCCCATGATGGAATGTTTCTTTTGCTGTGCCATGACCATGGTGCCCAATCGAAGGTAAAATTCGTAATTCAATAGGAGGAGAAAGGGATCTTTTTTGGTAAGCTGTTTCAACAAGAGCTTCTATCAGATCAAAGCAATTACGCGTTCCTACTCTAATATCTCTATTCCCAATATAACAGCGGATTTTTTTAACAGATAACAGATCAACTATATGCATAAGGTCCCAACTAACTAAATCTGAAAAACCTTGGAGATAAGATAATTTGGTTAGAGGAGCAAATCCTAGCCAATAGGGGATTTCAGCGTTGTTTGCTGCTACATGTGCAGCAATTAAAGCTCCTCTAGATAGCCCCATTGTTGCAATCTTGTTTGGTAGCATGAGTTCTTGACTTAATAGAAGGCGGATCGCATTTTGGATCTTTTTTAGATAGTTTCCTAATAGATTTTCCCCTTTTTGCATAGCTACTGCCCATTCTGTAAGTCCTTTTGTAGCAGGCTTTCCTTCTTCATGATAAGGTAGAGTTATCGAAAAAATCCTTAAAGGAAATTGGGAAAGATAGACAGCTGGTTGGTTAAAGGGATCTAATGAGAGAGAATCTTTAGCAGATAGAGCAAAATAAAATACAGCGGGTAGAGGGCCTAAATCAACGGATGGTCCCAAATATTCCAGTTGAATATCAGAAGCTAGGTTAAGTTGCTGAGGCTTCATCTGTTTTTGTTTTCTTTTTACGTCGCCGTCGTTTATTAGATGTAGGATTTGTAAGAGCGTGGTTCCATTGTTCCCATACAACTTTAAGGGCTGGTTCTAATGTGCAACGAATTTCAAAAAATTGCATAGCTTGCATAAAATCTGGATCTTGAGGGATTCGAATACGCCTTGATTTTTTAGAATCAAAAGGGGTAATGCGGTATTGCGAAACCAAAATCGACTGCAAGCTTGTACGTAACCTACGAGAAAGATTGATAAAGGGGTGAAATATTTCATCAAGTAGTTCATGCACTTCTTCATTTATTTGTCCCAAATGCAAAATGATATCTCGATTTACATAACGTGTATAGATTTTTTTTTCCAAGATAGGAAATACCAAAGCAGCTAATAAAACAGCACGTGATAGATTTATATGATCAGATTCCATAAAGTAGCTATCGATTTCTTTTAGAAAAGAGAAGACCTCTTCTGCATCTTTAGAATCTAAAAAATCTCCTAATGAAGGCATTAATAAATGCATAAACCCATGTTCTGCAAGAAGACGAAAAAAAGGCTCTGAAGCTTTAGATTCCAACATGCGCAGCAACTCTTCTAGTATACGCGCAGGAGAGCTTTTCATAATTTCCTGACGACATTCAAGCAAAGCAATATGTGAGGGATCATCAATGGTAAAACCAAATCTCGCTTGAAATTTAAGCATTCTTAGCATGCGAACAGGATCTTGACGAAAACGAATAAAAGGTTGTCCAATAGTGCGCAGAACTTGTTTTTTTATATCTTCAAAACCCCCGATGTAATCGATAATGGATTGAGAGTCTGAATCATAAAAAAGTGCATTAATTGTGAAATCACGTCTTAAAGCATCTTCTTTTGCCGTTCCCCATTTATTGTCACGTACAATCAATTCATCAAGCTCATTATCTCCGGAGCGGAAAGTGGAAACTTCTAATATTTTTTTTCCAAATCGAATGTGAGCAAGGCGAAAACGCCGTCCTACTAAAATACAATTTCTGAATATTTTTTTTATTTCTTCTGGTTGTGCAGATGTACAGATATCAAAATCTTTAGGATTTTTATGTAGCAGCAGATCACGAACACTTCCTCCGACTAGATAGGCTATATAACCTGCAGTACGAAGTTTTTGCATAACATACAGCGCATCGGAGTCAACTTTTTTCATACAAAGTTGATGTTCTTCAAAAGAATAAATGCGTTGAGACACTAAATCCCTAAAATAAATAAATTTGCATTGAAAAACACTTTAATTCAAAGCGGTTTAAAAAGTCAAGATTGCCTTGGTTGTTAAATACTTAGGCCATACGTTTGGTTTTTTTCTATAAACAATTTTTTCCAATAATAGAAATCAAGGATCCCTTTAGGATCTCTTCCCAATATATAATAAGCTAAAAATAGGGCTTCGATAGACGCTAATCCTCTTTGAGGATCTAAGCAGTCGTCTTGTTTGCGTGGATAAGCGGTTTGAAAATGAGAAGGAAGGCTACGGGAAATAAAACGATGGGGTTGTAGTAGGTTTTGAAAAATGGTTTGCGCGTATCTCCAAGTTGCATCTATTAAAAACAAACCGTAACTTGCATCTTTCAAGGAAAGGCAAGGAGCATCTAAGGTGAGTAGAACATAGGAAGACAAATCAGGTAAGCTCTGAGTAGGATATGTAAAAAACTTACAATCTTCTCTTGTTTCTATACCACGCAGACTGCATTTTTTTAAATTTTCTTTACGATGCCGCAAAATAATAGTAGTAGGAAATACAGACATTTCTTATAGAAAAACCAGTGGTCGCTTTTAGATTTAATAGTAATTGATTTTGTTTTTTTTGTAATTATGTTTCAGATTGGATGTTTGTTTTTTGCTAGTTTAGTCTTTGGGGATTGGGTATTTGAAGAAAATAAAGCTTTAATCCTTTCCTCTGAGCGCAACCTGCCCATTCTTGCTGTTTTTCTTGCCGAAGAGGGTTGTTGTTGGTCAGATCAGTTGAAAACAGAACTTCTTAAAAAACCTGAATTTATTAAAGAGCTCTCGCAAGAAATGATCTTATGGCAAGTTTTTTTGAAACAAAAAAAAGAAATAAGAGATAAGTATCAAGTGCAAGAATACCCTCTAATTTTATTATTGGATCCTAAAGGAAGAGAATTTGCAAGATTGAACTTTATACCACTCGATCATAACCTCTTAAAAGAGCTTTTAAGCTCTTTAATAGATGATTTTTCAACTATATGTTCCCTTATAGACGCCGATTTTGAAGAAGAAGAGTGGCAAAGAATGTATCAAAAAGCATCTCGCTTATCTCCTTCTTACTTTAAAGAAGAAATTTTACGAGAAGGGTTAAAAAAAGAAAAAGGATGTTTTTTTCATTTGGAAAAATATGCTCAACTTTTACAAGAAAAAGGATCTGATCATCCCTATGTTCTAAAATTTAAAAAAAAGATACTGCGAAAAGATAAAACCCATCAATTAGGTGCAAATGCACATCTTGCCTCTATAGAATTTCATGATCGAGATCGCAAAGGCAGATCTTTCGATAAAACCATAGAACCTTTACTTGAATACCTACACAAAGCAGCTTTTGCAGAACCCCAATATTGTTGGGAGATAGAGTTATTACTAGGACAATTTCTATGGAAGAAAAATCGGTTAGAAAAGGCTAGAGAGTATTTGTTATTAGCCTATGAGCATGCACCCGGTCCATTTAAACTACAGTTACAAGAGATCTGTCAGTTAGAAGATTTAGAAAGACAATAATTTTTCATTCTATTTCTCTCTTCTCTGAAAAGGGGTTATAGAAAAAATCCAATTACGAGTCTATTCAATTTTCAAGGGTTCATTCAAAGGATCTTTCTTTAAAAATAATTTTAATTTTAAATCATTTTTTTGAGAGCCTTCAATGAAAACTAATGAATTTGATTGCTTCATTTTATTCAGCATTTCACGATAAAAAATGCCAGTAAAGTAGGGTTGTTGAATAAGTGACTTTTCAATGTTATTATAAAAGTAGGAATCCTGTACCCAGCTTAAGTCAAGGGGTTTCAATAGAGGCAATATTCCTAAAGTTTGTGAGTCAATATCTAATAATTGCACCTTGATTGTAAGAGCAGAACAAGAAGGCAGAGTTGTCAAAGCACCATAAGCTAATGTTGGATGAATAAATAGGATTCGCTTTTCTTGTACATGCATTCCTTGTAATCCATGGGCGAATCCAGGGAAAGTCTCCGAAAGATTTATCCAGCTGTCGTGATTAGCAAAAAGAATATTTCCTTCAATATCTTCAATCACAAATCCGATTCGTACCCGATCTTCTCTTCTCAATTTTTTTTCATTTCCTGGAAGAATGGTTTTAAAATAGAGCTGCTTAAAGACAAGTTCCTTTAATGTCGCATCTTGCGATAATTTATCAAACTGCAGATTTGCCTTTGCAAGATTGCTACGAGCTTTTTTTAATCCCTCTAAAATAGCATTTGAGGCCCCCATCATCGTTGGAGGTTCGCGATAAGTGTCTTCTGGATGATTAAATGCTTTAATAAAAGCGGATTTCTTTTCTTTATCTATAAATCGATTAGCAACACTATGTAGAATTTCATTCCAGGAATTTGGAGATAGTTCGAAAGATGTTGAAGAGGGCTCGCTCAATATTGTTTTTTTTATTCGAATCACAGGTTTTTTGTTAATTTTTTCCAATACGCGTTCAAGAAAATGAGAATTACTTAAGAGAGATCGAATATTCTTTTGTGTTTTACTCACTTGTTTAAAGAATGGTTGATTCGATGGCCCCCCTTTAAAAGCACCGAAAACGAACTTAGGTTCTTGCCGAAATGTAGGGAGGATTTGTTCCTCTAGTTGATCTATGCTGTGTATCTCGTCTATTAAATTAACAAACCTGGATTGAGTTTTGAGTCGAGGAAGATCCACTCTGAAATTAACATCATCTCCTCCTGCTAATTCTAAATAATAAGTGCCATACCTTTCCGGAGTGAGAAAGTCTAGACTGTGTTCACCTCTGTCTTGCATTAAGTAACTTTGAGGAGAAAAAGGAGGATAGTCTTTAGAAATAGATAAAGCATAAATTGTCTCGTGTCGTCCACCTACAATGCTATTATGAGATCCGAATCCGAGGACTATGCCTACTAGAGTAAGATCATGATTCAAAATGTTAGCAAGCGGTTGATTAGAGTTAACAATTATATCCACAATATCTTGAACTGTGTTCGTAGGTCCAAGAATATAGCGAAATAAATCGCCATTTTTCTCAACAACTTCTTGAAGTTTGGAAACATTGATAAAGGAAACTTCTAAAGGAGATAAAAAAGACGATTCTTGATTATTTAAAGCAGTAACTTTAAGAATAAAATCTTTCTGTTGACCACAAAATTTATTCCAGAGAGGGATTGCTTTTCGAACTAGGATCGTATTATGAAATCGTTTTTCTTCATATTTAAAATCTTTTGATATGGGAAAAGAATCAAGAGAGGGGAAATTTTTTATAGAAATGGGTTTACAGCCCTCGAAGACGTAGCCATATTCTTCTGATGAAAATGTCATTTTAAAAAACTGATCTAAAATTGCATATTCTTGATTGCAGTCAATACAAATTGATTCTACGTGACAAGAAAAGCTTATGAAGATACAACCAATCCATATCTTTTGAAAGACCCAATTCGACAAGATACTGGTTACTGAATAGCTTGACTTGGATGATACTTTATATTTTTTTAACATCTTTCCCATAATATTCCCATCTATTCCTGCTATTTTGGATTCTTAAACACCATCAAAATTTTCTGAAACTTAAAATTCAGAATGAGTGAATCTCAACTGCGCCAAAACTAAGGGGGTTCAATATAAGCTTGTCACAGAGTAATCAAGCTATGGGAACTATCGCATTGTTCAAATTCTGGCCAGATGAGCATAACTTACTTTGAGGCTGAACATCTTGAAATGTAATCAGGACAAATTATTTTATGACACATATGACAATATCCACAAAGAGAATGACCCCAAGGACATTGATACCGCGGATCAAGATTTGCTAACCATTGATTGCCCATTCTTTTTAAAGAGGATACAAGACACAAAGTTCCATTTATGTTTACTTGGATTCCAGCATCATCAAGATATAAATCTTCCTGGGAAACTACATGAGAATACCCTCCTAAAGATTCTTCTAAGAGTTTACGATTCGGTTCTGAACTGACAATTTTTTGCGCACCCAAAAGAGCCATGTAAAGAAGAACTAACGAGCAAATTCTGAATGGTTTTTTCAACATATACCTGCGTATAAGTTAAAAGATAAAGCAATGTAATAATAAATATTTTTATTGTCAAAAAAAAGCATGCTACATTTTGAAAATTTTTCAGAATAGGGAGATGAAAAATTCAGTGCGATCGTAAGAATTAACAGTTAGATTGTTTTTTTTATCCCATGCTGAGCAGATCACATTAGAAAAAATATCCGAAAATTCTGAGCAGTTAACTATTTTTGACTAAATAGTTTGCCAAGAGCTAATTTTTAATAACTGCTTGGGGATCTCCAGTAAAAAGCGAGAAGGATTAGTAACAAGGTCTTTTCCCATTTTTTTTCTCTGACGCGCCATACTTAAGCAAAGATATTCTTTAGCGCGAGTCATGGCTACATACATCAACCTTCTTTCTTCTTCTAGACCGGTTTCAAATAAGCTTTTTTCGTGAGGGATGATATGATCCTCTATTCCTACAAGAAAGCAAGCGGTAAATTCTAATCCTTTAGCGCTATGGAATGTGATAAGATTAACATGATCATCATTGGCTTTTTTTGTATGGGGAAATTCTTGGCTTTGATCGAGAAGGGCTGTGGATAAGAAATCAGCAAGGCTAGTTTCTTGTTCATTAAGACGATTTTCTTCTTCATAGATGGTCATCATATCTACGCAATACATGACGTTTTCCCATCTAAAGTCGCGCATTTTTTCAGATTTGGCTTCATCTTCAATGGTTTTTTTATAGTCGATGGTTTCAATAAGCCAGGTGAAAGCTTCAGAAAGAGATAGCTTAGAAAATTGATCTCTAGCGGTCTTAATTAAATTTGTAAAACAGCAAATGGCGTTAAGCGCTTTAGGAGGAAGATGTTGTTTTAACTCAGAGGAGAGAGGAGATGCTATTTCTTCTAAAAGATCCCAGAGGGAAATATTGCTCTTACGATTAAAATCAGTAAGTATTTTAAGCGTTTGATCAGAAATTCCCCTTCGGGGGGTATTAATAATGCGCAAAAGAGCTTCTTGATCAAGAGTATTTACAATCAGGCGTAAATAGGCAAGGAGGTCTTTAATTTCTGCTCTTTCATAAAATTCTGTTCCTCCAAATACCTGATAGGGGATTCCTCTTACCCAATGGTCTTGTTTTTGCCACACAGCTTGCATAAGGGCTAATTCAAAAGGTCTTGCTAATAGGTTAGAGCGATAAAGAATTGCCATCTCTTTCCAAGGAATTTTTATCTCTCTTTTAAGTTTGATCATTCTTTGAATTACAGATTGTGCTTCTTCTAATTCTGTAGGAGCATGAAATAAGTGGATCAGCTCTCCTTGTTTTGCATTGCTCCATAGTTGTTTATTGTGACGTTTTTGGTTATGGGCAATTACAGAGTTGGCGGCTTGTAAAATAGTAGGTGTAGAGCGATAATTTTGTTCTAATTTGATGGTGGTTTTTGATTCAAAGCCTAAGATATTTTTAATTTCAGCACCGCGCCATCCATAAATGGATTGATCGTCATCTCCCACTACACATAAATTATGATGATATGCAGAAAGCAGTTCAGCTAATCGGTACTGAATGGGGTTAGTATCCTGGTATTCATCAATCATGATGTAGCGATATCTTTTTTGATAGGGCAGCATTTGTGTTTTATATTTTTCAAAAAGAGCCACTGAAAGAGACAAAAGCGAGTCAAAATCCACAGCATTGTATGCACATAAACACGATTCTAAACGCGTATACAAATCCTGACAAAATTGATCATGCCAAGTTATAACTTCTAGATCAGTTGGGTTTAACCCTTTATTTTTAATTTGGGCGATCTTCTGCAGGGCTTCTTCTAAAGAAGGAAGTTCTCCTTCATGTTCAAGTAGGTTTTTTGTCACTTGCAGAGCAATGCGACGCACCTCTTTTTCTGTATAAAGAGTAAAGTTATTAGTATATCCTAGATGGTGAATTTCTTTACGCAAAAGCTGCATGCAGAAACTGTGAAAGGTACTTAAGGTAAGTTTTTTTGCAAGTTTTACGCCTACAATGCGAGCAACTCTTTCCCTCATTTCTTGAGCAGCTTTATTGGTAAAGGTTAATCCTAAAATAGCTTCAGGTTCAACATGAAGAGATTGGAGTAGGTAGGCTATTCGATAAGCCAATACACTTGTCTTCCCACTACCAGCACCGGCCAAAATCAGCACTCTTCCTTCAGTAGCAATAACTGCTTGTCTTTGATCTGAGTTAAGATGAGGAAATAGTGACATTGTTATCGCTTTGTACAATTTTTTCTACAATGCGCTTTAAGTCAATTAACACGATTTGCTTAGATATAACACCTAAGCGAGAGCAAGGGGAGATATTTATTTCTAATCCAATGGGAAGATGGGAGCGCATTTCACGGAAGACCTCTCTAACAATACGTTTAAAACGATTGCGATCATGAGCTTTTCCAAATTTTTTAGAGACAGTGATGCCCAATTTGGAATCAAGGCCTTTTGAGTGTTGAAAATCCACGGAAATCATTTCTCCGAAAATACGACGATTGCTTTTGGTCAACCGTCTAAAATGGGAGCTTTTTAAAATCCGTGCTGATTTAGGAAATCGCCAAGACTTGTTACAGGGCAAGGCGCTTACGTCCGGCTCTTCGACGTCTGTTAATAATCTTGCGGCCGTCCTTGGTTTTCATTCTTTTGCGAAAACCGCATGCAGCTCTTCTTTTCTTTTTGCTAGGTTGGTATGTACGTTTCATTTTTTTTAATTCCTTGTGCCATAAAAGATTCAAAACTTGTATGACAATATACATAAGTGAGTGCAAATTCCTCAAGCAGAATTCTTTTTAAATAAAAGAATTTACAAAGATTTAGGCTTGCAACAAATCTAATGATTGCTTATAAGTTTACTAGAATTTTAGTTTTTTTCTCTCAGGTAAATCATGAAAGTAAAAGCCTCGATTAAAGCAGACCCTTCAAAAGGGGATAAGATTGTTCGTAGATGCGGACGCATTTATGTCATTAATAAAATGGATCCTAACCGCAAGCAGCGTCAAAAAGGCCCTGCTCGCAAGAAGTAAGAGTTATAAGGATATGGCAACAAAGTCTTCAATAGCAAAACAAAAAAGACGTGAAAAGCTAGTTAATTTAAAATGGAACAAGCGTCAAGAATTAAAAAAAATAATAGTCGATATGGATAAAAGTGATGAAGAGCGTTTGGCTGCAAAAATTACTTTAAATAAAATGCCTCGTAATTCTTCACCTGTTCGGTTGCGCAATCGTTGCCAATTTACAGGTAGAGCTCGTGGATATTTAAGGAGATTTAAAATGTCTCGTCTTTGCTTCCGTGAAATGGCTAATTTGGGGTTAATTCCAGGAGTAGTTAAAGCTAGCTGGTAGTATTTTATAAACTACGCTTAAATCTTAGGCGTAGTTATTTGCAGAACTTCTTTAAATCTTTTCCAGTCTTCTAGATCTTCATTCCATAAGTAAGATTCTTCCTGTATCTTTTTATTTTCCCAGGCTCTAGTTAAAGCTTGAAAGTTAACGGGCCCAAATTGCTGTCCTGCTTCATTGAGATAGTACCAAAGATATTCCCTCTGAGATAGATAGATAGGAACTAATTCTGGTTTATGTACAGGATCTGGAATTTTAAGAGTTTCTTTGCGTTGGAAAAGCACCATAATAAATGCCAAAGCACAAAAAAGAACCCCTGCAATATACCAATTTCTTGGATTTAGCCCCTTTTTTTGAGCGAAATGCGCTGTAATCCATCCCCAAAAAAGACTAATTGTAATATAAAATAATAAGCTCATGATTCATCTAGTGATATTTTAGCTAAGAAGGATAGCGAATTGGCTAAAATATAGCAAATTTATTAAAAAATTTAATTGAAATAAAGAAGATTAGCTGATTAATCTGCAGCTTGTTACAATGGGTTTTGAATATAAATTAAGGGTACGGCCTCATGCATAATCAATTAAAAGATATTGATAGTAAAGAATTGGATTTACCAGAAACTGTCTTTGTTCGCGATGTGGAGAGCAAAGTATTTCAATCAATTGTATGGCATTGTTTAACCAAGGTTAAAGATATAGAACCTTTGGAAGGAAATCTTTTTGATAGTCTCTTAGGCAGAGAGATCTTAGAAGGTGTAAAAGGGATCCATGTTGAACAAGATCAAAAAAAACATTCAGTAAATATTCGAGTTGAGCTCAATATTTCTTATGGAATTTCTATTCCGGAGAAAGCTGAGGAGATTCATATGAAAATTCTGGAGGACATCAGTAAGTTAACTGGATTGCACGTAGGATCGATACACATCATATTTAAAAATTTAATTATGCCTAGACTTAAAAAAGAACAAAAATTAGAAGATCTTTTACAAGATAGAGTAAAAACGGCAAAGCCTGCTGCCGATTCTGATTACTATGATGAGAGTTTTTAACTTAAAAGGTCTATTTTGTATGATGCAATTGCTGCTTACAAAGAAGTATTTCTCTATTTTAGCCTGAGTGCTTTATTTACTGGAGTAGTCTTAAGGGTTATTATTGCTCTGATCGGACGCTACTATAGATTTACAGCAGGTAATGCAGATGTTTTTGTTCATATATCCATTTTGCGTAGTTATGTTGAACATTATGTACACCAATCATTCCCTTCACAAAATCCCACAATAAAAATTTGCTTAAATAGATATAATGAAATTACAATTGTCCTTGATTTGCTTAAACAGGTAGAGGACACTCTAATTTTTGAGGAAATCGAAAAGGATTTATCAGATCTTTTCTCTTGTTATCTAGGGCATCAGAAGCCTTTATTTCTAGAGATTATTTATTTAAGGAACTTATAATGTATAAAATCATGCTACATTTAGCTGCTCTTCTTTTTCCTTGTTTCATGCATTCTTTTTCTTTTCAGGATTTTGATTCTTATCAAGACAAAATCAGTAAAGAAGAAATAGAAGATAAATTAAAGTACTTGGTTAAAGCTAAAGAAGCACAAAACTATTTTTTACTGACTGATGATGCTTTTATTATATATGCTTCTTTGGAAGACAAACAGAAAGGTCAAGAAGAATATCGTCTAATATTTGGCTCAGCGGGTATTCTTCAAGCTCCTAAAAAAAGTTTAGCTAATTGCAAAATTGCTATTGATCCAGGGCATTTTGGAGGTGGATACTCTCATTTAGAACAAAGATTTGTAGAAATTTGTCACGATAAAAATATCATTACCTTTAATGAAGGTAATTTAACTTTTCTAACAGCTCTTTATTTAAAAGAGCTTCTAGAAAAAGAAGGGGCAGAGGTCTTCTTAACGAGAACAAAAAAAGCAGAGGGTGCTCTCTCTCAAAATTTTTTTCAATTTCTACAAACACATCCAGACCTATGGTCAACACAAAAAACACTAACACAGCTTTTTCGTGGTGTTTATAATGGAGTAGATTTATATGCTCGTGCAGAAAAAATTAATACTTTTAAACCAGATGTTACAGTAATTATTCACTATAATGCGCATGATTCTGAAGGGGAAAAGTATACTTCTACTACAGATAAAAACTATAACATGGTGTTTATTCCAGGATCTTTTGGTGAAGGGGAATTGAAAGAGAAAAAAGCTCGTTATGAATTCCTTCGTTTATTGGTTACTTCTGACTTTTCTCTATCTAAACAATTTTCTAAGATAGTTCTAAAAAAATTCAATGAGCATCTTCAAATACCCTCTGTTACTCCATCAGATGGGGCTCGTTACTTAGAGACAGCGAGTATTGAAGTAGAAAAAGGTGTTTATGCTCGTAATTTAGCTTTGACAAGACTTATACATGGACCGCTTTGTTATGGAGAATCTCTTGTGCAAAATAATCTAGAGGAAGCATTAAGGCTTTCTCATTTGAACACAGAAATTCAAGGACACCCTTGCTCTTCTCGTCTAAAAGAAGTCGCGTTAGCCTATTTTAAGGCTATTCAAGAGTTTTTTGTGCAACAAGAGGAAATTTAAAGACTTATCTTAAAAAAGCTTGCTTTATCTGCATTTTATCGGCATAATTAAGACTTAGAAAATTCCGATAAAATGCAGTTATTATGCCGATAAAATTTTTACCTAATTACACCATTACCTCTAGCATTGTGACTAACTTGATGCGTATCGAGTCTGCAAAGGAAAAGATCTCATATCTTCCTTTGACTCCAACCGTATTGAGCTCTTTACGAGAAACAGCGCGTCTTTATACAACACATTATTCTACTATGATTGAAGGGAATATTCTTTCCCCAGATCAAATCCAGATTGTTTTAAAACATGAAGGGCATTTTCCAGGGCGTGAGCGAGATGAAAAGGAAGTTAAAGGTTATTATGCAGCACTTGAAAAAGTGGAACAATCTGCAGCAGCAGGTCACCTTGTAACAGAAAAGATGATCCAAACACTCCACGCTCTTGTTATGGCAGATGGTAGAATAAAGGTTAGATCTACGCCATACCGAGACTCTCAAAATGTGATTCGCGATGGTAGAACAAAGGCTATTATCTACATGCCACCGGAAGCCAAGGATGTCTCTAGTTTAATGCGTGGTATGGTTCTTTGGATTCGGGAAGCACAAAATATTCCCTGCCCCATTGTTGCTGCTATTGCTCATTATCAGTTTGCTACTATTCATCCTTATTATGATGGCAACGGAAGGACAGCAAGACTGCTGACAACCTTAATTTTGCATTTAGGTGGCTATGATTTAAAAGGTCTTTATTCATTAGAAGAATACTATGCGCGCAATCTTGGAGCTTATTATGAAGCAATAAGTATTGGCGTGTCCCATAACTATTATAAGGGAAGAACTGAAGCGGATATCACTAAATGGGTAGAATATTTCATAGAGGGGATGGCTGTTTCATTTGAAAATGTCTTAAAACGTATGGCTGATGTACAAGGGTTGCCTGACCAAAGTAATCTTATGCGCAAACTAGATCCGCGGCAACGTAGAGCACTTGAGTTATTCCAGGAATTTGAAACAGTTACTAGTCGACAAATTGGTGAGTTATTTGGTTTTAAGCCACGAACTAGTGCCCAGATTTGTGCTACCTGGGTAGAAAATGGCTTTTTGGAAATGGTAGATAGCTCAAATAGAGGAAGGAAATACAAGCTTTCTAAACAATATGAAGGCTTAAAATGAAGAAAAATCGATAGATTGCTAAAGCCAGCTTATTATACAATGAATAGTAACATGCAGATTTAAGGATAAAGTATGGTAATTTTCAAATATTTAGATCCAAAAAACGATATAGCCTTTAAGAAAATATTCGGTACAGAAAAAAACAAAGACATTCTGCTTCATTTCTTAAATGATATCCTCGGATTTTCTGGAGATCAAAGCATTGTAGATATCGAGTTCTTATCTCCCATTCTCGCTCCTAAAATTGCTGTCAAAAAACAGAGCATTGTTGATGTTTTATGCAAAGACAAGCTGGGAGTAAAATACATCATTGAAATGCAAGTAACAAAAACCAGAGGCTTTGAAAAGCGCGCTCAATATTACGCATCTCAAGTGTATGGCAATCAAGCAAATATTGGAGATAAGTATCATGAGCTTAAGGAAATCATCTTCATAGCTATTGCTGATTGCATTATTTTTCCTAACAAAGCTCATTATAAATCAGACCACGTCATACTCGATAAAGCAACACATGAGCATGATTTGAAAGACTTCTACTTTACCTTTATCGAACTGCCTAAATTTACCAAAAGCAAAGAGGAACTATCCTCCATAGAAGAAAAGTGGTGTTACTTTTTCAAACACGCTCACGAAACCACTGAAGAAGAATTACAGGAGATTATAGGCAACGATGCCATTATCCAAAAAGCCTATACCGCGCTCGACCAGCATTATTGGACAGAGAATGAGCTTGCTACTTATGAAGAGTTAAAGCGTATTCATATGGATAATAAGGCTGCTAGGGCACAGGAAATTTATGAAGCTGAAGTCAATGTTAAAAATGCTAAAGCTAAAGGCAAGGCTGAGGGTAAAACCGAAGAAAAAATACAAACAGTAAAACGTCTGTTGCAGGATGGATTGGCCATTGATCTAGTTTCTCGATACACAGACTTGTCTAAAGAGCAAATAGAAGATTTAAGAAAACACGCCTTGCAAGAGCCTTCAGTAGTCAATTTCTAGCTTAAATATTGCAAGAGCTTCTAAAAACTTCGGGCCTTATATGTATTCAAGCGCCAAAAGACCTTAGACGCATTGTCATAAAAAGCTGATCTTCTTTTAGATTAGGATTAGCTTCCTGAGCTTTTGCAATACCTTTATCGGTAGTTTCTATGCCCGAAATAGATTTGTGAAGACTTTTCAGAAAACTTAAATCATTTTTTAAAAAAGGAGGAAGGGAGCTTATCAAAGAAGGATTGGCTATTATAGCACTAAGCATAAAAGAGCGATTATTTTTTAGATTGGGGTTATCCTGTATGGCTTGTAATACAAAATCTGAAGCCTGTTGATTTAAATTACTTGTGTCTATTTTTTGAGTTTTTTCTATTTTAGAAGTAGAGAAAGAGAGGTTATGTATTTTTTGAAGGGGCATAGCTAATACTCCAATTTTTTTTAAGGGCGCTTTAGCTTTTTGGTCAAAATTTCATTTACTATCGCAGGGGAGGCTTTACCTTTACATAGTTTCATGACTTGCCCAACTAAGAAATCAAATGCTCTTGCTTTTCCAGCATGAAAATCAGCAATGGATTGTGGGTTACTCTCTAAAACCTTGTCTACTAAAAGCGTAATGCTCGAAATATCTTGCAAGGGCTGGTAGTCAGGATTTTGTTTTACGATTTGCTCAGGATCTTTTCCCGGACTTTTGCACATGTCGTCGGCAACACTTTTAGCAATCTTTCCGGTAATGGTATTTGATTCAATCATCTTGACAAGTTTACCTACATCGCTAGGTGCAATTCCTGAGCGAATGAGACTGTTTCCCGTATCTTTAAAGCGCCCAGAAAACTCTATAATCATCCAATTACATATGCTTTTAGGGCTAGGGCAGATTTTGAGTGCTTCTTCAAAATAATCAGCAAGCTTTTTATCGTTAATTAAAAAGGCAGCAGCAGACTCAGGTAGCTCTAACTCTTTTAAATAGCGGTTGTATCTTTGGTGAGGTAATTCTGGCAAAGTAGCTTTAATTGCTTGGATCTCTTCTTCTTTAAGTAAAATCGGAGGGAGATCTGGCTCTGGAAAATAGCGGTAATCGTCAGCATCTTCTTTTTCACGCATTAAAACAGTTTCTTTTTTTTCTGGATCAAAGCGATAGGTTCCTTGAGATATTACTTCATGAAAGTCTTTTTGTGGATGCAGGGTGTATTCACGAATTTGTCTGCGAATCTCTGATTCAAGCGCCATTTCCATATTGTTAAAAGAGTTAAGATTTTTAATCTCAATTTTTGTACGCAAGATCTGTTCATCTTTCTTTCTGACAGATATGTTGCAATCAATGCGAAAGGAACCCTCGTCCATATTGCAATCGGAGACATCTAAGTATTCCAAAATAGCTTTAATAGCCATAGAATAGGCCACTGCTTCTTTAGGAGTATGCATACAAGGCTCTGAGACAATTTCTATCAATGCTACCCCTGCTCTATTGTAATCAACACCTGTAAATGTACTAAAATGCTTTAAAGTACCCGCATCATCTTCCAAGTGACTTCGATTAATAGAAAAATGTTTTAATGTGCCTCCTACATCAGCTACTACAGTGCCACCCATTAGAATGGGTTTATAGAACTGTGTAATTTGAAAATTACGAGGGCTATCAGGATAAAAATAGGATTTACGATCAAATTGACTACTTAAAGAAACCTCCGAGCCTACTGCACAACCAAATAGAACAGCTTTATGAATAGCTTCTTTATTCAATACAGGTAACGCGCCGGGTTGACCTGTGCAGATAACACTAATATTTGTATTAGGTTCATCTCCAAAATGATTAGCTGCAGAGCTGAAAAGTTTAGATTTAGTATTAAGTTGTGCGTGGATTTCTAAACCAATTACGGGTTGCCAATCTTGATAGCAGATCTCGCTCATTTGTGTGCCTTGTTATCAAATAAAGGGGGAACTAGGTTTGTAAAGGAAGTTGCGCTTTCAAAAGCATATCCAAAACGTAAGACTTCTGTATCATGCATATAAGGCCCGATGAGTTGCAGACCGTAAGGGAGATTTTCCTCACTAAATCCATTGGGGACACTAATTGCCGGTAATCCTGCCAAATTTGCAGATACAGTGAAAATATCTTGTAGATAAAGCTGTACAGGATCTTGAAATTTGCCTAAAGGAAAGCTTGTTAAAGGAGATGTTGGCATAGCAATCATGTTGCATTTGGCAAAGGCTTGTTGAAACATTTGGATCAACAAGGTGCGTACTTTCTGTGCCTTTTTGCAATAGGCCTCTTGGTAGCCAGAAGAGAGAACATAAGTACCTAGTAAAATGCGTTTTTTCACTTCTGCTCCAAAACCTTCTTGTCTAGACAGCACATAAATCTCTTCGAGGGTTTTGGCATCTTCTGCTCGCTTGCCGTAGCGAATGCTGTCAAAACGCGCAAGATTTGTAGATGCTTCTGCTGTAGCTAGAATGTAATAGACGGCAATTGCGTATTTTAACAGATTTAAGTCTACGTCTACAATAGTTGCACCTAATTTTTTTAAAACCTCTATAGCTTCTAAAAAATGTTCTTTGGACCCAGTGTCCAATTCACCTAAGCAACTATAGGGAACGCCAATCGTTTGACCGTGAATAGGTTGATCCAGTTTTTTTAAATAATCCTCTACAGGAGATCTAATGCTGGTAGAGTCATGAGAGCAGTGTCTTGAAATGACTTGCATGCATAAAGCCGCATCTTTTACATCATAGGTCAAAGGTCCAATTTGATCTAGAGAAGACGCAAAGGCTACTAGGCCATAACGAGAGATACGTCCATATGTGGGCTTGAATCCTACAATTCCACAAAAAGCAGCTGGTTGTCTGATAGATCCGCCTGTGTCTGTTCCTAGAGAAATAGGACAAAACCTTGCAGCTACAGATGCAGCAGAGCCACCGGATGATCCACCTGGTGTGCATTTAAGATTCCAAGGATTTTTAGTTAGCTGATAAGCAGAGTTTTCTGTAGAAGATCCCATGGCAAATTCATCAAGATTGGTTTTACCAATGATCAATGCATCTGCTTCTTCTAAAAGCCTAACTACAGTTGCATCAAAAACCGCTTTATAGTTTTCTAAAAACTTAGAAGCACAGGTTGTTTTTTCTCCTTGAATATGGATGTTGTCTTTAATGGAAATAGGTACTCCTGCTAAAGCTCCTAGTGGCTTACCAGAATCTCTTTTGCGATCTAATTCAGCAGCTTTTAGCATCACCCTTTCTTCCATTACAGATAAAAAAGCGCCAATTTTTCCATCATGCAAGGAAATTCGCTCTAATGTCTTTTCAGCAATTTGCTTGGCTGTAATTTTTTTTTTGCAAAATTCCTCACGGATAGCACGGGCGGATAGTCGATACATGTACAAAAACTCTTTAGTTAGAAAAATTAATTACTGTAGGCACGCGAATCATGCCACCTACATGAGAAGGAGCATTTTCTAAAAACTGCTCTCTGGATAAGATGTCCATGACTATATCATCTCTTGTAACACTTTTTTGGATTTCTCCTACTTGATAACAAGTAGGCACATTAGTTGTGTCAATTTCAGAAAGCAGCTCCATATAGCCTAAGACTTTTTTTAAGTGCTTAGATATAGCTTTTTTTTCTTCTTGTGTTGCTTCCCCAAGACGGCAGAGTCTATTAAGCTTTTCAAGATCTTCTTCATCAAACTTTGTCATTTAAATTCCTTAAAAGAACTGAATACGAATAGCTACTATAATTTTTCTTTCTTTACTTGTAAAGAGAAAAATACTATTGATAGTACTCCTTTTGATTAATCAATCAAAAAGAATAATAATTTAAAAAATATTTTAAATCATAGGCGGTGTATATTTTGGAGCAGAGTTAAGCCCAGACAAAATCGTATTGGATCTACAAAAGGCTAAAGTAATTCTGTTATAATGAATTCCATGATTTTGCAGAGATTTAAATAGATCATCTAAATTAGGAGGAATCTTTCCTATACGATTGCGAATCGTTAGCACATCAATTGGCTCCAATCCTATTTCTTCAATGATAGGAAGCGTATTTCTTGAGCGATTAACAAGTTGCACAACATCTAGATAGCTCTCTTTTCCAGGTCCAAATTTTTGATACTTAGTTAAGGTATAATTTTTAATATGTCCCTGAACATTTGTTCCTGCTAAAGCTTTTATATTGGCTTTTTTGGGATACCTTTGTACTTTTGTAGGAGGATGATAAAATAGAGGCGAGTGCAAAAATGCATTTTGAGAAGGAAAAGCTGTATGCTCGTTAATAACTCCATAGGGAAAGATCGATCTTTTAGCAATAGATGTTATCTTAGTATCCATTAGTTCCCAACCATGCGGGCCTAAAATGACAAGCTCTGTAGTATTTGGAACTTTAACGATACTGCTTCCAGGGAAATATCCACCATGAGAGGAGATAATCAAATGTCTAGCTTTGCTTGTTTTTCCGGTAAATAGAAGGAATTGTTCATCAAGAAGCCAGGCTTTAGCATCTAAGTAGCTAAATTGATGATTACCCGCCGAAATTTGCCAGACCTGCATAGATTTTGTAGTATCAAAGAACAGCTCTTCAGATATAGGATTTTTCTTAAGAAAAGTATGCAATCCTCTACCACTACTAATTGTACGTGAGTTTACTTGTTCAGTAGTAGGCAGGCTTTGTTCTTTAGAAAACTTCAAGGATCGCAGACTTAAAAATGCTCCTATTAAGAGAAGCTCTAAAGTGTTAAACCCTGCAGATAACGCTGCAAGGTGGCGCTCTTTTATCGTATCAGCATTTTTTGCTAGATAGAGATTGATAGAGGTTTCTGTTGCTAAAGCAGCAAGCGATACCCAGTTTAGAATGGGAAAGGCAAGACTGGGTACTAATAAGGCAATCTCTATAGATTTTGCGATACTGATAACGCGCCTTAACATAAGTTCTCTATCAGAGACAATTACTGCACTTGCATCTAGATAAGAGCGCTTTTGGGTGTTTTTTTGGATGACTTCAAAAAAGCTTTTTTCTATAGGTTTTGTTGTTATGGGATGTCTAACATTAGTATTTGAAAAAGAGCAACTAGCAGATCGCGGATAGAGGGCAGATGTCAAGGAAGATGGATCTATATAAGGCCCTCTCTTTAGTGCGCTAAGAACAGAATCTTGAACATCCATGGAAAAATGCGAGGTAAGTAACTTTTGCCATTCAGCATTTGTTTTTCCCTTCTCTTCAAGAAAACAGATACACGCTTCGTAATTAGCAAAGGGAAAAAATGCTTTTTGATCTCCTGATATGTATAAGATTACTTGCTCTTTACTTGTATCGCGAAAGACAAACATATCGGTGGATTGGTAACTATCAACGCTGACTATTTCTATACTGATATGAGGATTGATCAGACTAGGTAGTTCTTCCTCTTCTAAACTCAAAGAATAAAAAACCACATCTACAATCAGCTTAAAGTTTTCTTCTGACAGAATCTTATCCTGATAATCCTCTAAGGCTTGTTGTAAATATCTATGCTGACAGAAATACTTTATTCGATTTGTGTGCTGATTCCAAAAAGAGTCCAGTTTACTTTTATGCAAAGCAGCTAAATCTGCTTTTTGGATAATGTCTTCCACATCTTTCGGCAAGATGTTCAGTAGCTCAGCATTTGCTGTGTATTCTCTTTTTCCAGATAGATCTTGATAAATGATTGTTGTAAAACCCAAGGGAGAATAGCCTTCCTGATAATTACTTAAAGCAGCCTCTGTTAGAGATTGGATGGTTGTGCTAGCTTCTTGTCCTCTAACTAAAGGTATGTTTGGGTCATAAGAAAAAGATTCTACTTCATGTAAAGAAAAGCTAATAAATGTCTTATCCGGATCGATATCTATATTTAGCTTATTCTTAATGCCCTTTTTAACAAGCTCTGCAGCCGTTTCATAAGGAGAGGGAAAAAGCTCCTGCAAATCACCAGATACATTATGAATATTGGGCAAAAGCTGAGGGAGATATTTGATAGCAGCTGCAATTGTTGTAAAAAATGCAGAATCTGTAGATTGAAAATTAGGGACAGAGCCAGAGTAAATAGGCACAGGGATTCCTTCTGTATATAGATCAGCAACTATTCGCTCTTTTTGTTTTTTTGTGATAAAAGAAAAGATGTCTTCTTGAATAAAAATCGGCGCTACATTTTCTTGTGCTCTATAGTTTTGATGAAGGAAAGCATCTTGCTTAGTGTTATATATCACCCTACTAGAGTGAGGAAAATGAGAAGCAATTGCAGCTAAATGCTTCGGCGATAATTTTACTTGAAAGAAGACCCAATGATTCAAAATTTTTTCATTGCTAGCTTCGATAAAAGAAGGAGAGTATCCTGGTATATATAACAAAGAGTCTGTAGTCTCTGGATCACAAATTTTTAAAATATCAGAAGCTATTTGGTTATTAATTAAAAGAAGGGATACTTCAAGGTGTTTTTTTGGACTAGTTAGAGTTTCTAAGATATCTAGAGAAATTTCTTTAGGGTCTATCTCATCTATGTTTATTATTGCTTCTATCTTTTTTTTATTTAAGCCTATAGCTTGTAGAGCTAGTTTAAGGCTTTTTTCAGAGAGCTTAAGCTCGCTGTTTTGCTGCTCTAAAAGAGCTTTAAGATAAGAAAACTTAGCGAGTATTCGGTAGTTATTAGTATTTTTTTGCCAAAAGCGATTTAGCCTTACTTGATGCTTAGATTTTATAGCAAGGGCATCACTTGTCTGAAAAATATCGTTTAGAGCTATCTTTTGAGAGGTTTGGTCGATCTTAACCCATATAGTAGTTTCTTCCGATGAATGTATAAACAAATAGAAAAACCAGGCTGATAAATAATTCAGAGCAAAATTTGTTAAATCAAAACTTGAAGAGGGTAAAGAGATGTCTTCTTGCCCTTTTTTAAAAATAAGAACACGTACTATATCCGGATTGATGTCTTTGTTGTATAAGCTTTTTAGTTTTTGGCTAAGATAGGAAACCACGCTTTGTTTCAAATTAGGATACATGCTATCTATCTGATAGGCTCTTTCTATTAGAAATTCTTTTTCTACAAGAGTTTTTAAAAGGTCCTCTTCAGGGGCTATTTTCAACTCTTGAGGTATAGGAAGTATATTTGATTTCCAATAGTTATCCATTTGCCAATAATAGGTATTAACAAGTGCGGCACTCAAGCCCTCAATAAGGGTTTTTACCCTTGCAATATCTAATCCTTGGACTATGTCTTCTAGACGCACATTTTCTGTAGAATAGAACCAAGCATTCTGAGTATTTAAGAGGTTTTCTTCACCTATAGCTTTTTTAAGTAAAGCATCTGTTAGTGTTTCTGAAGAACCGCTTGCATTTTTTATGTATATTTTATCTGGGTCTAGGTTCAGAGAAGGGTTATTTTCATTGATCTTTTCTTGCAGTTCGTTTTTTGCAAGCAGCCGAAAGGCAGCAGGGATTTGGCTTAGCTTAGTCTCTATTGTTGGTTTGTCAGCAGCTTTCATATAAATAAACCCCCTTATCCTTATGATTTATACATCTTTTTTTTGCATTTCTAATATTTACCATTCATATCCTATAATTTTTTATGCAAAAACCATTTGAAATGATAATAAGAATGGGTGTAACTAAATAATTTCTTAATGTCAAAAAAAATAGATAATCTCATTTTAGATAAGAAAAACTGCTTTTTTATGGGTTTACGCAATAGAGTTATTGAATTTTCAAGAAAACCTCTGCGCAAAAAAGAACATTCTGTACAGTTGGATGAAGATGTCCAGTAAAGGTTCAATAAGGAGGGTTTCCTATGAAAAACCAAATTGTGGTCTATGCAGATAAAGGAGTGGATGGAGTTTCTTTGAAGCATTTGGTTCATAGCTTAAAGCAAGAGCTCAATCCTGAGATGAAAATAAAAAGACTCGATGCTTGCTCTGTTATAGAGGAAAATTGGGAAAAAGATACGCAGCTATTTATTATGCCCGGTGGTAGAGATGTCTTTTATCAAAGCGCCTTAGCTGGAAAGGGAACCGATAAAATTCGCTCCTATGTAAAAGAAAAAGGCAATTA
This sequence comes from Candidatus Rhabdochlamydia sp. T3358, assembly GCF_901000775.1. Taxonomy (GTDB): domain Bacteria; phylum Chlamydiota; class Chlamydiia; order Chlamydiales; family Rhabdochlamydiaceae; genus Rhabdochlamydia. The sequence goes on along the minus strand of NZ_CAAJGQ010000014.1, from coordinate 14,907 downwards.
CCTAGGAATTTGCGCAGGAGCCTATTTTGCGTGTGCAAGAGTTGAATTTGAAAAAGGGACAAATTTGGAAATTTTGGATGAGCGCTCTTTGTGTTTTTTTCCTGGGATTGCTAAAGGTCCTGCTTATGGAGCGGGGAAATATACATATAATTCTTCTAAAGGAGCTTGTAATGCTCTGATTAATTGGCAAAATCGTCCTTTACATGTGTATTTTAATGGAGGTTGTTTTTTTAGTGCTCCTAAGTCTTCAGAAGTAAAGATATTATCTTGTTATCTCGATTTACCGCAAACCCCCCCTGCGATTGTAGAAATTGAGCATGGGGCAGGAAAAGTGTTATTAAGCGGTGTTCATTTTGAATACTTACCAGATTTATTGGATCAAAAAGACCCCTATTTATCTATGATTCACTCTGATTTGAAAGAAGCTAATTCTTTTCGAAAAGAAATGTTTTGTGATCTGTTAAAAAGGGTTGGGTGTCGTTTAAAAACATTTGTTTAAAAAAAAAAGATGACAAATGAATAAAAAGTTTCTAAGATGATGTTAACGGGACATGCTGTCTTGAAACGGACATGCATGGAGTATTAAGGAGGAACAAATGAAGTTTTTAAATACTCTCGCTTTTATTTTAATTGTAATTGGGGCTTTAAACTGGGGCTTAATAGGCTTTTTTCAGTTTGATTTTGTCGCTTGGTTATTCGGAAGTCAAATGGCTGGCTTAAGTCGCTTAGTTTACGCATTAGTAGGTCTAGCTGGTCTTTGGAGTTTGCGTTGGATTCCGCATTGGAGACATATGTGTTGCTGCTGCTCAAAAGATAAGGGTGGTAGTTGCAAAATGTAGTTTATATGAGGCGTAAGGATGGTTTTTTAAGAATTCTTACGCTTTTTCATCTTTTATATTTATGACAACAATTATTTGGTTTCAGCGTGATCTGCGGGTTCAAGATAATCCTGCCTTAAAATATGCTTCTCAGTTACAGCTTCCTATTTTACCCATATATATATTTGATGCAGAAGAGGATAGTAACTGGTCAATGGGTTCAAGCTCTCGTTGGTGGCTGCATTATTCTCTGCAATCTTTGCAAAAAAAATTAAGAGAACTAGGTCTTGATTTATTTTTTTTCCAAGGTGCGACTTTGCATATACTGCAAGAGATTATAGATAAGGCGGATGCAAAGCATATAGTTTGGAATTATTGTTATGAACCAAGTGCGCTAGTACGAGAAAAAAAACTGATCAAGCTAGCTTCTGCAAAAAAATGTATAGCAAAAGGATTTCATGCAAATCTACTATTTGTACCTGGCCAAATTACTACTAAGCAGGGGAATCCCTACCAAGTATTCACTCCTTTTTGGCGATGTTGCTTAAAACAAGAGGTAGGCAATCCAGAGGGTAGAGTTACAAAAAAATTACAATTAGCGTCGTATTCTAAACACATATCTTTAAATACATTAGATTTATTACCGCATATTCCTTGGGCTCAAGACTTCTCCTTTCTTTGGCAGCCGGGAGAAGATAGCGCTTTAAAAAAATGGAAGCATTTTTTGAAGGGTAAGATCCATCAGTATGCTCATGGGCGTGATTTCCCTGCAGAAAGGGGAACATCGATGCTTTCTCCACATTTGCACTTTGGTGAGATCTCTGTAAAAAGAATTTTCGAGGATTTGCTAAAGAATACCCATTCAGAGGTTTTTTTAAGAGAAATAGGATGGCGAGAATTTGCTAATCATCTCTTAATTGCTTTTCCTCATACTCCTTCAAAGCCGCTAAGAGTAGAATACACCCATTTTCCATGGAAAAGAAATGCAAAGTGGCTCAAAGCTTGGCAAAAAGGAATGACAGGAATTCCTATTGTCGATGCGGGCATGCGGCAATTATGGCAACTAGGTTGGATGCATAATCGAGTTCGCATGATCGTAGCTTCTTTTTTGGTCAAAGATTTAAATATTCCTTGGCAAGAAGGAGCAAAATGGTTTTGGGATACCCTAGTAGATGCAGATCTTGCAAATAATACCTTAGGTTGGCAATGGTGTGCAGGATGTGGTGCAGATGCAGCTCCTTATTTTCGTATATTTAATCCATTTACCCAAGGTAAAAAATTTGATCCAAAAGCAGAATATGTACGCCAATTTGTTCCTGAATTAAAAAAGCTGCCTAATTCATACATTCACACTCCACATTTAGCTCCTAAGTCTGTATTAGAAGAAGCGGGTGTTTATTTGGGGAAAAACTATCCTTACCCCATAGTAGATCATGATCTTGCACGCAAAAGGGCACTGCAGGTTTATCATCAATGGAATAAGCATGGATATAAAAGTTAAGACATCAGTAGCAGTACCTTGTGATTTTGCCTTTGCTTGGATATTGCGTCCTGGAGCATTAAAAAGGCTAGTACCGCCTTGGGTAAAAACCAATTTTTTATTCGATCCCCCTATACCCTGTAATCAAACGCAGGTAGGATTAAAGATTTATTTGGGGCCTTTTTTCTTTAAATGGATTTTAGAGCATGAAAATTTCAAGCTGAATCAAGAATTTAGCGATAAACAAATAAAAGGCCCTTTTAAACGCTATTTACATACTCATCGCTTTACTCCTATTACATACTCATCGCTTTACTCCTATTGATTCTCAATGCTGCATTTTAAGTGATGAGATAGAATTTAACTCTGTTTCTTTTTTAGAAAGCTTTATAGTTAAGCGGTTTGTACAACTTTTAAAATGGCGTCAAAAAATGATGAAAGAGGATCTTGAGTTAACTTACAAATATTCAAGTGCACCGTTGAAGATTTTAGTGAGTGGAGCTAATGGGTTTATGGGCTCTCAACTTACAGCTTTTTTACGATTAGCAGGCCATAGTGTCATGAGACTTGTTCGTCACAAACAAGAAATAAGCTCTGATACCGTGTATTGGGATCCTGTAGAAGGACAATTCTCTAAACAGGATTTTGAAGGCTTTGATGCGGTTTTTCATCTAGCAGGAGCTCCTATTGCTCATAGATGGACAAAGAAATACCGTAAAAAATTATTCACCAGTAGATGTTGTGATACTTGGTTGCTATCTCAAGTATTATCCCGTTTGTATTCCCCTCCTAAAACAGTCATTTCTGCTTCCGCTATTGGCTTTTACGGGGACTGCAAAGAAAAAGTTACCGAGCTCTCTTCTGCAGGGGAAGGATTTCTTCCCTCTCTCTGTCAGCAGTGGGAGATGGCTTTAGAAGCAATTAAGCAACGTGGCAGTCGTGTTGTATGTGCTAGATTTGGCGTTGTATTAGGAGCAAAGGGTGGTATGCTAGCTCAGATTTTACCACTCTACCGCCTAGGTTTAGGTGGAAGGATCGGGTCTGGCAACCAGTATTTAAGTTGGATTGCAATTGATGATGCAATTAGTGCTTTGTATCATCTTTTAATGACAGAATCATTAAATAAAGCCGTTAATCTAGTAGCCCCTTATCCTGTAAAACAAAAAGAGTTTTCGTCCATTTTAGCAATTAAGTTACGCAGACCTCATTTCTTTCATCTCCCTTCCAAGCTTGTTTCTTTAGCTTTAGGAGATATGGGAAAAGAGATGCTATTAGCTAGTGCTCAGGTCTATCCACAAAAGCTTCTGGAATCGGGATATTCTTTTCGTTACCCTCATTTACAAGAAGCATTGAATTGGATCATATAAAGCAGCTATTAAGAAATTAAAAAATTTTAAAAAAAATCTATCCCTTTTTCTATTGAAAACCAGTGAGCAATTTGTAAAGATGAGTTTTCAAACACCTTTTAGGAGATAATATGCTATTTCATTTAGGACTAATTTGCGCTTTACTGACAAGCTCCCTTGTTTACTCTAATCAAAATAATGCAAATATTGCAATCGAGTATGACGATGAAGATGAGGATTATAGCAGTCTAGAAGAAGATTTAAGGATTCTAGAAGAAGAAGATAGACTACGTAATTAACAGAAAATAATCTTTTAAAAAATAGGTGATTTATGAAAGCCGTTATTTACAAAAATAACGGCTTTTTTATTATGTTGTTTTGCAACGAGTTATTAATTAAATTAAGTAGAGTATAGTTTGTTATTGATTAGTTATATTTTTGAATTTATTATGAAGATAAATAAAGAGGAAAAATATGCATCCTTGGCGCGATATTTGGACCAAACCCAGAGCAACCATTCAAGCCCTTGTAGCTAAGGATCCAAGCTATGGATTTAAAAGGCTTTCTTGGATTTATGGGATTACCATAGCATTGAGCTTTTCCAATATGTTCTCTTTAATCACTCTCTATCCTTTGTGGGCTATATTGATTGGCTCTTTATTATTGGGTATAGTATTTGGTTTAATATCTATTACCATTACCGCTTATATTTTACAGTGGTGTGGACGCCTTATAGGAGGAAATGCTCCTTTTAAACAAGTTAGATGTGTTGTTGCATGGTCGAATTTACCGGCATTAATCAACATATTGGTATGGATCCTTTTGATTGGCGTATTTAAAGAACAAGCTTTCTATTCAGATTTTCCTACAAAAGTCACATTGGCAAATAAAACAGGGCTGTTTCAACTAGTCATGTTAGGGCAATGGATTGCAACTATTTGGACCTTTATTATTCTGGTACAGGGTCTTAGGGAAGTTCAGGGGTTTTCCATTTGGAAAGGACTATTAAATATCATCATTCCCATTATAGCAGTGGTAATTTTATCTATATTGGTAAGTGGAGTGGTTAGCTGGTTTATTACAAAGACTTAAAATATATTAGGAGATTAGATTATGAGAAAACTATATTCAATCGTAAAAACAGGAGGGCTTTGCTGTGCTTTGGGCTTAGCGCTTACATCATTTTCACTTGATGCTAAAGAAGTGCGAGTAAATCCAGTTCTTAGCAAAGAAATAAGTAAGACAAAGAATCATTGGCAGGAATTTCGTTCTATAAACGGCGAATGTTGTATGAAATTTCCTAAGTACCCAGATCATTTATCAGAAAAACTACGCCTTCCTGAAATAGGATTTGATTTAAAATACGATGCGTATATCTCTGCTATAGATCAAAAAACCACATTTTTACTGTTAATTGCTCAATATCCAGATTTTGTGGATCAAACCTACGCAAATAAAAATTTAGAAGGATTTGTAGAAGGTCTTCTTAAACATAATCCAGGTCTTACTCATGAGCTCTCTTTAGTAAATGGCCATACCGTGCTAGATTTGTTTATCTGTAAAGAAGGGATGTATTTTAAAGGAAGAGCCTTAATGGTAAAAAACAGCTTCTACCTAATGGCAATGGAATGTGAAGCACAATATTATGATGAAGCAAGCTATAAGACCTTCATCGACTCTTTTGAATTAATGCGCTAAAACTTCCTGTAGAGTTTTAAAATGCAGTTTGGCTACTTCTTCTAGTAAAGAGCTGCTATATTTGGCACAAAAGGCTTTTCCTACTCGAATAACTTCTTGAGACGCCCCTTTAGGGAGCTGGATTTTATAGAATAAGCGTAAATCATAAAGCCCTTGTAAAAAGGCAGCTCGCGCTAAAATAGAAGAAGCTGCTACAACTAAATCACTCTCAGCTCGATGACGTTGTGTCAATTCTAAATCGAGCTTTTTTTGTTTTAAAGCGTCTAAAACAACCGTTTCATTAGCAAATTGATCAATAATCACTTGTTTGCAATGCGTTTTTTGCACAAGTTCTGCAATAGCAGTTGCGTGTCCCCATGCTAATAAGCGATTGAGGTTTTGAAAACGAGTATAGAGCTGATTGTAGGTTTTAGGCTTAAGAATAACAAGCGCATGGGGGCAAATTGCTTTGATTTTAGAGGCAAGCGCAATCACTGTAGGATCGGAAAGTGTTTTACTATCTCGTATTCCTAAAGCTAATAAGGCTTGGATTTTTTCCTTGTCTGCATAGACTGCTGCAATACATAAGGGGCCAAAAAAATCCCCTTTGCCAGCTTCGTCTACCCCGATTCGTTCTGAAGTATCAGTTGGCTCTGGGTTTGAATAAGTAAATGCCTGTAGAATTTCAGGTTCAATATAAAATCTAATAAACTCATCCATTTCTTTTCCTTGTATCATCAGTTTTCCAGATGTATACAAAGTGCAACTAATTCCTTTTTTTTTTGCTGAAAAAAACGTATAAGCAGGTGTAGTCAAGGTAAATCCTTGATCGATGAGATCTTCACGTAGCCGATCTTTCAGCTTAAGATCCATGGTTGTTACAAAACAAGAACGCTTTTGAAATGTCATTTTAATCTAAAAATAATGAAATTATTGTAATTTTACATTGATTTTGAAAAAAAACAAGGATAGATTTGCAATTAAAATGCTATGATGCTTTCTGAGATAGGAATATTATTCGTGATTAGTGCTTGAAATTTTACAGGAGGGATATGAGTGCAGAACTTAAAGGTGTAGGAGAGCTTTTTAAAGCTAAACGCCAAGAATTGAATGTATCATTGAAAGAAGCAGAGAATGCAACTTCTATTCGCTCTAGCTATTTAGAAGCAATTGAAGAAGGAGAGATAGATCAATACATCTCCGGAGTATACGCTTTAGGATTTATGAAGCAATATGCTCAATTTTTAGGGGTAGACATCGAGCATATGATTCGTCAAAACCCTCAGACTTTTCATATGCCAGCAGAAAAACATGAGTTTTCTTATGGCATTGGAACTTTAGAAGTGCGCGGTAGTATGGGTGGAGGAATTAAATGGTTGCCTAATTTGCTATGGGCTGCTGTTGCTGCATTTGTATTGGTTATTGCATGGTATCTAGCAAGATTCTTAGGGGTTCTTTAAAAAAACTAAAATCAAGAGGAGATAATTTATGGTAATGACTCACTTCGGGGATTATGAGTTGTTAAGACCTTTAGGGCGAGGGGCCTTAGGTCAGACCTATCTTGCAGAGCATCGTTTATTGCAAAAGCAGTACATTGTAAAAATTTTACCCGAAGAGCTCTCTTCTGATACCGATTTTATTGCCCGATTTGAAGCACACATTGCTCAATTAGCTCATTTAAATCATCCTCATATTGCAAAAATTTACAACGCATTATTTTTGGAAAAGCGTTATGCAATTATTATAGAAGCTGTTTTAGACCAAGATCAACAACCTAGCTTAAATCTATCGCAGTTTTTACAGAAATTCCCTAATTTGCCAGAAGAAACAATTCTCTGCTTTGCTCAACAAGTGAGTTCTGCCCTTGATTATGCGCACACCCAAGAAAAACCGCTTGCTCACGGAACATTGAAACTCAGCAATATTTTAGTTCGTTATACCCCTAAAGGACCAGAAGCTATTGTAACAGATTTTGGTTTATCCCATATCATTGGACCGCTAGCTGTTTTGAGTCGCATCTACCATGCAATGAGCTCTTTTTATAGTTTGGAAATAGGCTGTGACACAAATGGCAAAAATTATGCAACAGGACCTTGGGATGAAGCTTGCGCTAAAGAAGTTCATCGTTCTTTTATTGAACAATTTCCCTTTTTAGCTCCAGAGCAAAAGAGACAGTTTAATTGGATAAGTCAGCCTAAAGCAGACGCATGGGCTTTTGGCGTGTTATTATATTATCTTTTGATGCGTAAATTTCCTGAAGGTTTTTTCGAGCTTCCTTCTCAAAAAATCTCTGACCTTAAATGGCAATGGGATACTTTGATTTGTAGTTGTTTACAAACAGAGCCGGAAATGCGTTTAGGGCCTCTGCAAGAAAAAATGAATGAGTTAGTCAATATTTCTGCTCTTTCTTCTTGTGAAGCGCATTTAGAAAGGTTGCAAGCAGAAAAATACATTATGGGGACAAAGGTTTCCTTTACTACAACTTGTGCTAAGCCGATCTTGAATCCACAAGAGTTAACAAGACCCTCCTTCGAGCCAGATCCCGGGGCTATTTTTCAAGCAGAAATGATGGTTTCTCCTTATAAGCCAAAGCCACAAGAAGAAAAAGCAATTCAACCTATTTTAACCGATATGGTGATTATTCCCTCTGGTGCTTATTTAAGAGGTAGTAATCAAGGTGCACGTGATGAGCACCCACGACATTTAATTCACATGCATTCTTTTGCTTTAGATATTCATCCTGTGACAAATGAGCAATTTGTCCGTTTTTTAGAAGCAATGGGAGGAGAAAAAGATGGACAAAACAATGATATCATCCGTTTGCGCGAATCTAGAATTAAACGCAGTGGAGGAAAACTTAGCATTGAGTCAGGTTATGCTAAGCATCCTGTAGTAGGTATTACATGGTACGGAGCTATAGCTTATGCTAAATGGGTAGGAAAAAGGCTTCCAACCGAAGCTGAATGGGAAATTGCCTCCTGTGGAGGCAAAGAAGACTTCTTTTATCCAACAGGACAAGACATAGACCGAACACAGGCTAACTTCTTCAGCTCTGATACTACAGCTATGCTTAGCTATTCTCCTAATGAATACGGACTCTATGATATGGCAGGTAATGTTTACGAGTGGTGCCAAGATTGGTACGATTATCAGTATTACGATCTGTCCATTCAAGAACCAAATCATCCTCAAGGACCACAGCAAGGGGTATATCGCGTGTTGCGTGGAGGCTGCTGGAAAAGCTTAAAAGAAGATCTTAGATGTTCTCATAGGCATCGAAACAATCCAGGCACCATGAATGGAACCTATGGATTTCGTTGTGCAGCTGATGTAGCTATTAATCCTTAAAGCAAATAGGAAGCTATAGGTGAAGTAACATATAAGTAATTTGTTTGTAAATCTGCGTTTATATTAACTATTCTAAGAAAGTTAAACTTTAATATAGTGAGATTTCATCCAATGAGAAATCCGTTGCTTAGAAGTAGTAAGCAACTCATAAACAGAAGAGGTTTTCCGAGAAGAATCGGATAAGTGTCTTTCTTGAGAAGAATAATAAGAGTTCATCCAATGAAAAATCATCTGTGCAGGAGCTATGAGCGATTTATAAATAAGAAAGGTTCCCCAAGAAGAATCAGATGAATAGCCTTCTTGATAAGATTGTATTTCTTTTTTATCTGTTTCCATTTTAATGAGTTTTTGCTTGGATAATTCAATAATTTCTAAATCTTCTTCGGAAAGAGTAATCTCCTCGGATTCCCTTTCTATGAATTTTTTTAAGATATCTAATTTTTTTTTTAAATTAATGAAAATTGCACTGTTATAGTGGATGTATTTACGATTATCTGTGCCTGGGTAAAACTTACCGCCTTTGAAAAACGGCTCTGTGTGATGTGTATTTGTAGCAAGAATTCCCGAGTCAGAGGTTACTTGCAAGTAGTTCTCTTGCAAAAAGCTTAAGTTTTCTTGATTATATAAATTTTTAAAACCGAATCGAGTTAATAAGTCATATTTATGATAGCAGAAGTTCAGAACAATTTTAGGAGGAGAAGGATGGTTTTTAAGAATGCCTATTTGTTCTTTCCATGATTTGATTGTAGGTTGATCTAATTTAAGGGCGCAAAATGCAAAACAATTAATACGAGATATACGAGAAAAGGGTCCTTTATTGTTTTCTTGATTAAGCTTCTCTAAGCAAAGAATCGCAGCGCGTTGTGCATCTAAACCTCCTAAGGAATGGCCTGTGATTTCTAAGGAGGGTTTTTCAGTTGTTTCACAATAAGATTCTATCATTGCAGCTATTTGGTTTTTGCATTCATCAAAAACGGTTTTCCCGATCCCATTTGGGTCGAGAAAGTCTCTAGAGAGACTTTCTGAATCATCGGTTCCTCTAAAAACCAGCTGAGCTGGAAAATTACCCTTTAATGGGGTAAACAAATAGCAATGTAAACCCTTTTGGTTAATGTGATTATTAAGCTGGTAGTAGACAGTATCTTGCTGTTTGGTAAAAATAGGAACAGGAATTATCATGTCTTTACGAATAGTACCAGGCTCTACGTAAGCTATAACTCTAGCTAATTGCTCAGAAACAGCAAAGGGAAGAAGTCTTAAGTCCGCTTCTGTGTATTGTTCTTCTTTTTCTAAATTTCCGGCTAACTTGCGTATATGGTAGTCGTATTCTTCATTGGCTAAAATTCTACTATTTAGTGGTATACCGCTTTTTTTAAGTTCTTCCCATAATATTTTTTTTTCATTTGGCAGCAAATGTTCCAAGGGGTTACGATAATAACCGACTAATTTTTCCATGTCTTCAGAAGATAGCTCACTAAGATCAGTAGACATGCTTCGAGAGAGCTTTAAGGGGATCTCTCCCGTATTTACTCTATCTAGTAAATCCTTTAAATCATTTGTAGTTAGGGAATGTCCAATCATTGCAAATAGATGCCAAACATCATTCTTCTTAATAAAATCAGGTAAAGAATCAATAGCCTTTTGAATTGTTTTCATCACTCTTTTACCAAACACATTAGAAGCGTATTTAATAAATGTTTTTTTCTCAATTTTTTCTTGAGTAAGTAGACTTCCAAGTTGAGGACTGTCACTTGCAGGAGGAGGTAGAAACTTCATTCTTAATGAAGAAAATAGATAGAGTAAATTCTCCCACATTACAGAAGGCCACGGCTCTTGTGTGATTTTTCTTTTTGAAAGTTGAGGCTTTTTTGGAGAACAGGAAAGCCCTTGTATTAGCTCTCTAACATGATCGAGAGAATTTATTATTGGGTTTTTTGAGTTAGATGAATGAGAAAACCAAGAAAATCTAGAAACCGAAAAAATGCTTTCCCACATGAAAAATTATTTCCTACAGTTAAAAAAAACAAGTATTAGATGGATCGCGATAAACTAAATAAGGGACATGATAGATTAAATTAGTTTTTTTTCATAGAACTTAAATTGCTGTTTTTTTGAATCATAGGTTCATGTATATTGACAAAAAGCTATTAAAACAATACCTTTATTTCATGAAAACTAATTCTTGTTGTTGCTAAATTATCTAATCTTTTTTACTATTTTCATCTAACACTTTTATTGAAAAAAAATATGCAAAACAAGAAATCTTTATTATTTTTATTGGGATCCATTTTTCTAGGGATTATTACAGGTCTTTTTGGGCAAGAATTGCTTCTAAAGGGAGCGGAAATAACAGCTGCTCTGTTTATGAATTTTTTGAAGCTGTTGAGTATTCCGATTATTTTTCTATCGATTACCTCTACGCTTTCTGGAATGAAAAGTCAGCTGGAAATAAGCAATCTTGGTAGAAGGGTATTTACCTATACGCTGCTTACAACAGTTATAGCAGCAACTGTCGGTCTTCTGCTTTTCTTTATCATACAGCCTAGTGCTAAAATAAGCATAACAGATGCGACTCAGATCATTAAAGCACCCACAGATACTTACTTATCTTTTTTATGGAAAATTGTACCCAGCAACATCGTGCAAGTTTTTTTAGAGAATAATGTAATAGGCACGGCTTTTATTGGGTTTATTATGGGAATTGCGGCTACATATCTACCCGAAGACAACCGAGTTTCTGTGCATCAGATTTTTTCTTCTTTTTTTAAGCTTATTCTAAAAGTTACTGAAGGGATTGCTTATCTTATTCCTTTAGGAACATGGGCTTTTACAGCTCTTATGTTTAAAGATCTTAGCCATACCAATAGCTTTAAACATCTAGGATTGTACCTACTAACCGTTGTTAGTGCTAATCTTGTGCAAGGATTTGTAGTCTTGCCTCTGTTGTTAAAATATAAAGGAATTTCTCCTATAAAGTTAGCAAAAGCTTCTTTTGCGGCTTTAAGCCTTGCCTTTTTTTCTAAATCTTCCAATGCAACTCTGCCGGTTACTTTAAAATGTGCGGAAAAAGGAGCAGGAATCCATCCTAAAGTGGCTCATTTTTCTCTTCCTTTGTGCACAATTATTAATATGAATGGGTGCGCTGCCTTTATCTTAATTACTGTGCTTTTCTGTTCTACTATTCACGGTCATGTTTTTGGTTTATTGGATTTAGGGATATGGGTTGTGTTATCAACGCTTGCAGCAATTGGAAATGCAGGAGTCCCTATGGGGTGCTTCTTTCTAACAAGTATGTTTTTAATAGGGATGGATGTCCCTCTTAGCACAATGGGCCTTATTTTACCTTTTTATGCCTTTATAGATATGATAGAGACCAGCTTGAACGTATGGTCTGATTTAAGTGTAACAGCAATTGTGGATCAAGAGTGCACTTATTTAGAAGCTTTACCTGTAAAAGAATAAGGATAATATGAAACTACTACTTTCTAAGCCTCGAGGATTTTGTGCAGGAGTTGTGCGAGCCATTGAAACGGTAGAAAAGGCACTGAAGATGTGGGGTGCTCCGATCTATGTAAAGCATGAGATTGTTCACAATAAGCATGTAATTGAGAGTCTTGAAAAACAAGGTGCTGTATTTATTGAGGACCTAGAGCTAGTGCCTTGTGGTTCTTATTTGATCTATTCTGCACATGGAGTGGCTCCCGAAGTACGCGCGCAGGCTAAAAAAAGAAACCTGATAGAAATCGATGCTACATGTGGCTTGGTTACAAAGGTGCATTCAGCTGTAAAAAGATACGCGCAAAAAGGCTACCAAATTATTTTAATTGGTCACCGTAATCACGTGGAGACCATAGGTACTTCAGGAGAAGCACCTGAGGTGACAACTGTTGTAGAATCTCTAGCAGATGTAGAAGCCTTATGTTTTTCCAATGAACCTTTATTTTATACCACACAAACCACATTGAGCTTAGATGATGTAAAAGAAGTAACGCAGGCGTTAATTGCTAAATATCCTCATATTGAAACCCTGCCTAGTTCTTCTATTTGCTATGCTACAACTAATCGCCAGATGGCGCTACGTAGTATTGTGGATTGCTCCGATCTTATTCTAGTGGTAGGGGATCCTAGAAGCTCTAATTCCAATAGATTGTGCGAAGTAGCGCATTTGCGCAATGTGCCCTCTTATCTAATAAATACAGAACATGAAATCGATCCTAAATGGCTACAAGCTGTTAAAGTGCTAGGTCTGACAGCAGGCGCATCTACCCCCGAAGATGTTGTACAAAGATGTATAAAAAAGTTACAGGAATATGGAGTCACAGAGATCGAAGATATTATCTATACAGTAGAGGATGTATATTTTCATTTACCTCGTCAACTTACGCAATGCATCTAACTCTTGTGGGTTATTTAAGGAGCCCATATATATTTGCTACATACTTGCTGAATCTGTAGGTTCTTATAAGAACCAGCACAATACATAAGCATTCCTTTTTTGCAGCTTCTTGGAGTGCTAGCCTTAAGTAATAGGGAAACCTGTTAGATATAAGCGCTAGCACAATAGCGGGAGCATTGTTTTCTGCAGCTTCTTGGATAACATTCTCTAAAACATCTGATTTAATCGCATCAAATCTACCAGATTGTATAAGCGCTTGTACAATACTTAGATGGCCATTCCCTACACATCCTTTTAGAGACCATTCTAAGTAAGATGAATTTATTTCCTGAAATCTATTAGATTGGATAAGAGCTAGTACAATACTTAGATGACCATTTTTTGCAGCTTCTTTGAAGGCATAGCCTAAATCATCTGATTCAGTTTCATCAAATCTATTAGACTCCATAAGAACTTGCATAATATTTAAATGATTATTTTCCGCAGCTTCTTGGATAGCATAGCCCAAGTCAATGGGTTCAATTTCATCAAATCTACCAGACTGTATAAGCGCTTGTACAATATTTAGATGATCATTTTTTGCAGCTTCTCGAAGGGATTTTCCTAAGCCAATGGGTTCAATTTCATCAAACCTACCAGACTGCATAAGCGCTTGTACAATATTTAGATGACCATTTTTTGCAGCTTCTTGAAGGGACTCTTCTAAATTTTTTGGGGTAATTTTATTATTGTCGCTAAACCCAAATATTTTTATTAAAAAATAAATGTAAATGTTTGGATAGGTCTTTTTAAAATCATAATGTATGTTTTTGATGCTTTTACAAGTATATAAGAAGCTATCCACATCCTTTGGTTTAAGATTAATAAAAATCTTTTCAAAAAATGCATCCGATGCTAAAACGTGCAGCCAAGCATCTTGATCCATTTTTATAGCGCTTAGAAAGAGCATTGAATGTGATGAAATTGGGTTTGCCATATATAACCTTATAAATTTTTTAACAGTTTGTATCAGAAGGAAGTGATATTGCAACCCTTTTGTAGACACTAAGAACACAGACGTTGTTTTTCAAAATACATTTTTTCAAAATCACAAGGTGATAGATACCCTAATTTCGAGTGGCTTCTTTGCCTGTTATAAAAACTTCAATACCTTTAAAAATGTCATTTTTTGTTTCCAGTCTTATTTTGGATTCCATTAAATAAGTATGTTCCATTTTTAAAGTATGAAAAAAGCTTTCCATAAGGACATTGTCATAGCAACTCCTAGAATTCATGCTAAGTTGCATTTTATAATTTTTAGCTGCTTGCCTAAACTCTTCGCTTGTATATTGTGCTTCTCGATCGGAATGATGTATCAAAACATTTCTAGGTTTTCTATTTACAACAGCTTGCTGTAATGCATTTTTAACGAGATCTGTTTGCATCCGATTGATCGTTGATAATCCAACAATTCTTCTTGAAAAAAGATCTAAAATAGCGGCTGTATATAGTCATCGATCTAGAGTTTTAATATAAGTGATGTCGGCCAACCAAATTTCATTTGGCTTAGAAACTTCAAACTTTTGCTTAAGCAAATTAGGAGACTTTGCTGCCTTTCCTGAGTTGAACTGCACTTAACTTATTTATCATAGCTTCTATTTCTTTTAGACCTATAATATATCCTATAAATGATTTTATTTGTCTACTAAAAACCCCAGTTTTGGGTTTTCTAGCTGGTAACTAGCTCTAAACTTTCCTTATCAGACATCCTAATACAAGGCTTTTTAGGTTGCCTCATATAAGCCGCAATTCCACAAAGAGTATTAACCAAAAAGTTACTCACTGATCTATGCCTTGTGTGCT
>NZ_CAAJGQ010000013.1 GCF_901000775.1 Candidatus Rhabdochlamydia sp. T3358 | reverse complement strand
CTGCAAAGGATTTTGCTAAATGGGTCCGGCAGCACTGGAGCATCGAGAATAAATGCCACTGGATAGCTGATGTAATTTTCAAGGAGGATAATAATTTGATGGATCGAGGACACAGTGCAGAGAACATGGGTCTGTTTCGGCGCTTGGCTATGAATATAGCTGCAGTTGCTGATCCAAATAGAGGACTTGCTGCTGTGAGACGAGCAGCAACTTTTGGCTCTGGATACTTAAAGGGAATTTTGGCAATTATTTTCTGCAGAGAGGTGTCAAAAAATTTTAGTTAAATCGCCCTGAACGATGACCTTGATAAACGACTTCATCAGGAGCAAGCTTAATCTGAGTTTCTTCTTTTAATTCACGTAAAACTGTTTGTAAAGGTTCTTCTCCTCTTTCTATTTTCCCTCCTGGAGTGCCCCAGATATTGGGCTGATCTTCTTTGTGACATCGTTTTAGTAATAAAAGATGTTTATCATGTTCTAAAAAGATAGTTGAAATTTGGGTCTTAGGTTCAAACTCTGGAAATACATTGGCTGAAGTAGCCAAAATGGGTGTCATAAAGAATCTCCTTGAATTAATTTTTGAAGAGAAGTTTGGTAGAACGTTTTAGTGGTTTTCATAGCAAGAGTGAATAGCTTTTGCTCTAAAGATGCCCTAATAACTATATTAAAGAAGACAAAGGCGGAAAATGTCATTGCTTTATTCTATAGGAAATATTTTGATGAAGTTAGAAGCTAATTCAAGGCCTTGAAAAAACCAGACGGTGAACTCTTCTCGGCTTTTCTGAGGCAATCTCTGGAGGATCTCCACATCTACCCATTTATAGTTTTGAACTTCCTGAGGATTAGGTCGAATAAAGCGTGGATTGTGTAAGCCAATAAAGACATGGTCAATTTCATGTTCTATCATTTCATTACCAACATTAGCCTTATAATAAAATGAACCGATTAGATCAAGTTTGCAAGAAAATCCCATCTCCATTTTTAGTCTATTTTTAGCAGTTTGTTCAAGAGGAGTGGTCTTTTCAGCATGACTACAACAAGTATTGGTCCATAGTCCTCCCGAATGATACTTTTTTAAAGCTCTCTGATGAAGAAGCAATTGAAAAGAGGAATTAAAATGACGGAAAAGAAAAACAGAAAAAGCGCGATGTAAGAGCCCCTTGCGATGAGCTTCATATTTTTCAATCAGACCAAGAGGTTGGTCTAATTGATTAACTCTTAGAACAAACCGGGATTCGTTTGCAGCAATCATTATCTCATTTCCTTAACTCTAAAATCAAAAAATACGAATGTATTATAAATATTTTTCACTTAATTAGTACAGGGAAAATTTTAAGCATGTTTATTAGATAACTTATTTTGCTAACTTGAATTTAAGCCCTTTTTGCAGAGCATCTACATCAGATTGAGTAATTCCTTTGATTTGCAGAAGATCTTGGGTAGAGGCTTTTTTGATTCTTTCTATGCTGCCAAAGTGGGTAAGAAGTCGTTTTTTTTTGATGGGGCCAATGCCGGGGATGTTGTCTAAAGCACTAGAGATGAGTCTTTTCTTGCGTCTTTTTTGATGAAAGGCAATTGTCTTGCGATGACTCTCATCACGGATTTTTTGTAAGAGCAATAATAGAAAGGATCTAGGATTGAGTAATATGGGGTCATGATTATAGAGGAGATATACTTTTTCTTGACTCATTCCCTTGTCATGACGAGAGGCTTCTTTAGCTAATGCAATTAGATCTATGGAAGCTATATCGAGTTTTTTAAATACTTCCAACGCTATGGTTAAGTGTCCTTTTCCTCCATCAAGGATGATTAAGTCAGGAAGGTCATCTGCTGCTTTAGCACGGGATAGGTGGCGAAAAAGAGCTTCTTGCATGGAGGCGTAATCATCGCCTGTATGCTGGGTTTTGATTTTGTAGAGTCTTGTGTATTTAGTATCTTTGACTCCATCTGTAAAAGCTATTACAGAGGCTACAGAATCACTACCTGCTAAGTGAGAGGTATCAAAGCACTCAATTCTTTTAGGGTAGCGATTGAGTTGTAGGGTTTCTTGTAGATCGAGTAACATTTTTTCTTTGAGGAGTTTTTCATCTTTTTCTTGTTTAAAAGTACTTTTGGCATTTTCTTGTGCTAGTTTTAACAAAGTCCATTTTTCTCCTCTTTTAGGAAAAAATAACTGGATTTTACAGGTGCTTTTGAGAATCTCTGTTAAAGCCAAAGTGGGCTGGGTAGGGGTTAGGATTTCCTGCGGAGGATTTTTATTGTTTTGATAGTGCTGTAGAATAAAAGAGGTAAGCAACTCTTCATCATCTTCAATAACATCAGAAAATGCATAATGCATAGAACCGGTTAATTTTCCTTGGCGTAAGAATAAGAGGAAAAGTATTACTTCATCTGCTTGGCGATAGATCCCTATAGCATCGGTAGATTCTATATGATAGTTAGCTGCAGAGGATTGCAAAACATGTTCTAGATGACGAATGGTTTTAAGTAGAGAAGCAGCTTTTTCAAATTGCAGATGATCAGAAGCTTGTTGCATTTGTGCATAGAGATCAGGAAGAATATTTTGATTTTTTCCTTTTAGAAAATGGATCACTTTTTGTACTTGTTGATCATATTGTTCTTTAGTACATAAATCAACGCAAGGAGCAAGACAGCGATTCATTTCGTAAAGCAAACAAGGCCTAGTGCGTTTTTTAAGCTCATTATCTGAACATTGACGCAAGCGGAATAGTTTATTTAATAGTTCATAAATTTCTCTTGCTGCAATAGCACTTGTGTAAGGTCCAAAATAAAGACCTTTATCTTTTATAGCTCCTTTATAACGCATAAGACGTAGCATAGGCCATGGGTGATCTATATTGATACATAGGCTGATAAAGGTTTTATCATCTTTGAGCAGTACATTAAATTTAGGTTTGTGTTGCTTGATCAAAGTATTTTCTAAAAGTAGAGCTTCTTTTTCAGAAAAAACTACAATGGTATCGATTTGTGCAATTTGTGCGATCAAAAGCGGAATCATGGCTCTAGTATCGCTAAGAGAGAAATATTGTTTTAAACGGTTTTTAAGTAATTTAGCTTTTCCAATATAGATTACCCTGTCGGCTTTGTCTTTCATTAGATAGACACCAGGTTGCATAGGAAATAAATCAAGTTGCTTAAGGTCAAAAACCATTATTTCACTCTCTCTTTCCAATCAATGAGTTTTTGCAAGGCGTCTAAAGGGGTTAGATTGTTTGGATCGATTTCTTTAATCTCTTCTAAAATATCTGGTTTATTTTCTGTTTCTGCATTTATGAAAAGACAGAGCTGTTTTTCTGTTTTGGGTTTAGTCATTTTCACAGATGCTTGCTCTAGGCCTTTTAGCATTTGTTGTGCGCGTTTGATCACGAAGTAGGGTAATCCCGCTAAACGAGCCACGTGAATACCATAACTTTTATCCGTACTTCCCTTTATGACTTTATGCAAAAATACGATTTTATTTTCAGACTCATGGGCAGAAACGCTATAATTTACAGCTCCAGGAATCTTTTGCTCTAGTTCGGTTAATTCCCAGAAATGAGTAGCGAATAAGGTTTTGGCTTGTTTACCAGGTTGAGTTAATAGGTATTCTGCAACAGACCATGCAATAGAAATTCCATCATATGTACTAGTTCCTCGGCCAATTTCATCCAAAATTACCAAAGAGCGATCTGTTGCATTATTGAGGATGTTTGCGGTTTCCGTCATTTCCACCATAAAAGTCGAGAGTCCTTTTGCTAGGTCATCACTTGCTCCAATTCGACTAAAAACCTTATCAATAATACCTATGGTGGCGCTTTTAGCAGGGACAAAACTACCCATTTGTGCAAGAATTGCAATCAGTGCCACTTGACGGATAAATGTGGATTTACCTGCCATATTAGGTCCTGTAATTAAATGCAATCGATGGCTTGTGGTATTTAAAAGAACATCATTGGGTATAAATAGTTCTTTTTTCATTACAGTTTCAATCACTGGATGACGCCCTTCTTCAATATGAAATAGATCACTGGAATTGACAGTAGGCTTTACATATTTTTGGATTTTTGCTACCTGTGCCAATGAACAAATCACATCGATTTCAGCAACTGCGCGTGCAATGAGATAAATCGAAGAAGCATGTTCTGCAATTTGTTTTTTTAATTGCGTAAATAATGCATATTCTAGTGCACAAATACGTTCTTCTATATGGAGTATTTTATGTTCGTATTCTTTTAATTCTAGGGTTGTAAAGCGTTCTGCATTAACTAGAGTTTGTCTTCTCTGAAAAGAAGACGGAATTTTTTCTATTTTTCCACGACTTAATTCAATAAAAAAGCCAAAGGCTTTTGTATATCCTACTTTGAGATTTTTGATTTGCGTTTCTTGTCTTAATTGCGTTTGATATTGAGCAATCCAATTATGCGAGTCTTGTTTGATGGACTGCAGGTGATCGAGCTCTTCTGAAAAACCTACGCGAAATATCTCGGCTTCTTTTAATTTTAAAGGGGGTGTATCTATAAGTGCTTTTTGCAAGAGTTGCACAAGATCTGAAACATCTTTTAAATTTGTTTTATTTTTACTAATCAATTGGCTAGAGAAATGATTTTCAAAAATATGGAAAATAGGTGCGATTTGTTCTAAAGAAAGGCGGAAAGCCCCCAAATCGCGTGGGGTTGCATAATCGGTTTCGATTCGCATAATCAGACGCTCTAAATCACGAATTTCTTTTAAATGCTCAAAGACCTGTTCGCTGATCTGCCATTTGGATAGAAATTCTTCAATACCATCTTGTCTTTGTTGAATTTCAATCAGATCCAATAAGGGATGTGCGAGCCAGTATTTAAGCAGGCGTCCACCCATGGGAGTTAAAGTGTAATCAATAACTTGCAGCAGAGTATGAAAGGAATCAATATCTTGGATTGATTGAAAAAGCTCTAGATGTTTTTGAGTAGTTCGATCTAGTAGCATGTAAGATGAAGAGTGTTCTTTTTTTATACTCTTAATATGTTGAATCGGAAGGTTTAATTCATCTTGTACATAATGTAAAATAGCACCAGCAGCATTAATAGCAGCAACCATACCCGTTAATCCAAAACCATCTAAACTACTAACTTTAAAATGCCTCAAAAGTACATCGCAGGCATGCTTGTGTTCAAAATGCCACGCTTCTTTTACATGAATAGCTGGTTTAAATTGACGATCTATTTCTTCGAGAAAATGAGGATGTTGCGTCATCCATTTTTGGGGAAGCAAAAGCTCTTTGGGTTGGATGCGGCTTAGTTCATCAAATAGCTGCTTTTTATCTTCAAATTCCATAGCGCGAAATTCAGAGGTGGTAACATCAAGCACAGCAAGACCAAAGGCTTCATTAATTTGTATGAAACAGCTAAGAAAATTGTTGGATTTTGCAGATAATAGATTAGAGTGAACAATTGTTCCTGGAGTAATGATCTTGACGACTTCTCGTTTTAAAATTCCTTTAACAGATTGTGGATCCTCTAGTTGTTCAGCAATAGCAATGCGATATCCCTTTGCAACAAGCTTGTCAATATAAGCATCGCTTGCATGAAAAGGAATTCCCGCCATAGGGATATCTTGTCTTTTAGTTAGCGTTATATCCAGTTGTTTTGATAAGAGCACAGCATCATTTTCAAAAGCCTCATAAAAATCCCCTAGGCGAAATAACAACAAGGCATTTCCTGCTTGTTTTTTACAATGATGCCATTGAGCCATCATAGAAGAGGGTTTTTCTTCTTTCATTTTCTAACACCTCGCTTGAAGCTCTTTATTATCCAAGCTAGGCCAAGAGAATGCAAGGTTTTATTGAGAAATAAAGCCTAAACATCATCAATTTTATTATTTAATTTTTTATAGAATTTATACCACCAGCGTTTATTAGAGGAGTCTAGGGAATCGGAATGCAACTGTTTAAATCTAGAGTTTTGTGGATCGATGTTAAGAGCTTCTTGGATTTGTTTGATACATGCTTGACACCACATCATGAGTGTTTTGATATCTTTATCTAGCAGTTTCAGTTTATGAACAATGGACTCTCCATCACTTTCTGTAATGGGTAGAGCATCAAGCATGATCTCTTTATTTATATGAATTTTAAGTTGAAATACTTTTAGCAGTAGAGGAAGCATCACATTTTTAATCTGCTCTCTTAGCTGGGTTAAAGAGGAGTCTTGCATTGTTCCTATTTGAGAAAAATAAGTAGCTTTTTCTTCTTTAGATAAAGAATTAAGTAGTAATTCTTCTAATTTATCCATTTTGCCTCACAAAAGTTTGTTCAACAAAATTTTTAAAGGATATTTGATTTTTAAATAAAGTGATTTTTCAAATCATCTTAAATATATTTGTAAAGCTCTCCTGTCTTAAATAAATTTTAGCCTATACCTTTTTAAGTACAAGGCTGCTATTAATGGAGAAAACCTTGACGCAGTTTAGTCAACTACTGCAAACTTAAAAAAACCAAAGAAGCAATAAATCTAAAAACCTTATGCCTTTATTTACTTCAGACAGCCTGGAGATGCTCCGTCATAAAATTGATTTATTCGAAGTGCTGTCGGCTCATCTCACTTTTCAAAGAAGTGGATCTACTTATAAAACGTTATGTCCTTTTCATGAAGAGAGAACACCTTCTTTTATTATACAAAAAGGTAGTGCTCACTACCATTGTTTTGGATGTGGAGCTCATGGAGATGCTATTTCTTTTTTAATGACTCATATAAGAATGTCATTTACCGAAGCAGTGGAAAGCCTTGCTGAGCGTTTTCAAGTGCATTTGGAGAAAGAAGAGGAAAAAGGAAATACAAAAACCCCTAATAAAATTGCATTAAAAACAGCTTTAGCTTCTGCAAGCGAGCTATATCATTATTTACTATTGCATACAGAGGAAGGGATAGAAGCTCTTAACTATTTATATAAAAGAGGGATTACTCTGCAGTTTATTCGTCGTTTTCAAATAGGATATGCGCCGAAGCATTATAGTTTATTGATCCAGTATTTACATGCATGTGGTATTGAAGAAGACATCATGCTACAAGCTGGTCTAATCAAAATACAATCTGGGGGAAAAAAACGAGATTTTTTTAGTGAGAGAATTACTTTTCCTATTCTGGATTCTTTAGGCGCAGTGATTGGGTTTTCCGCTCGTAAATATCAACAAAGTACATTTGGAGGTAAGTACATCAATTCCCCGGAAACCATTCTATTTAAAAAATCTCGTGTGCTATTTGGATTGAGTTATTGTCGTATGAGAATTGCAAAACAACAAACCGCAATCCTTGTAGAAGGACAAATTGATGCTTTGCGATTAATTGACACAGGCTTTGACTATGTGGTTGCAGCTCAAGGTACAGCTTTTGGAGAAGAACATGTTAAAGAGCTACTGCAGCTTGGCATTAAGAAAATCTATCTGGCTTTAGATGCCGATGAAGCAGGCCAAACTGCGACACAAAAAATAGGGGACCTATTTCAAAAAAATGGGATCGATACTCGAGTGGTTGCTTTAGAAAAGGAAAAGGATCCCGATTTATTGCTTAGAGAAAAAGGACCTAACTATTTTGCTCACCTTTTAGAGACTAGCTCAGATTATTTAAATTTCTTATTTTTTTATTTAGCTAAAGATCATGATCTGCAAATTCCTTCGCAAAAAAATCAAGTAGTCAATCAAATCGTAGATCAAATTAAAAACTGGCAACAGCCGGTGCTAATACATGAGAGTTTAAGAAAACTAGCTGAGATTGCTCAGGTACCAGAAGCTAGTGTTGGAATGAACCAGATTTGTATGCCCGATCTATTTATTTCTAAGCAAGAATCGATACGTTTACAGGAGGTAGATGGAGATCGTATTTTAGAACTTGATTTATTACGTTGGTTATTAATGGGATCTTCTCAATATCCAGAGATCATCGATATTGCCAAAGCTAATCTAAAACAAAATCATTTTCGAGTGTCAAGTGCTTGGAGACTTTATGTCTCCTTGCTAGCAGGGCACCAATCAGGCTGCTTTGATCTTTTAGCAATTGGTAGCAGCTTAAATGATCCTGAAGAACAAAAGCTTTTATCTGAACTTTTACAACGTAAGATCAACTTAAATAAAACAAAAGAAGGTTTTCTAGAAGTTCTGCGTAAAATTCTATTAAGGGATTGGATGCATAAAAGAGAACAAATTAGGATAGAGATTCAATCAGTTGGGCATTCTGAAGAAGAAACGCTCCAATTAGCTCGTCAATTTGATATTCTTAAAAATCAAGTTCCCGAAGTAGTCATTCCCAAAATCTGAGTATGTAAAAAGGTCCTAGCGTTTTCATAAGCAATTGATTGCAAAATAGGTAGTTCTAATTTTAAAGCTAGCCTTTCCAATAAAATAGGATAGCACTCCGCTGTATCATAGGGCGCATGATAAAAAGATTGTCCTGGATATTTAGCTTGTAGATTAGATGCATCGCTATCACAAAAAAAATCAGCACCAAAGCAAAGAGCTTCTTTTGCGTTGAGCGTAAGCGCATATTCTATATGTTGGATTAAGCCATTAGGATCTTCTTTATGGACAAAAGGAGCAAAGAAATTTAATCCGAGAAGACCCTTTCTATGAATGATCTCATGTACCAGCTCGTCGGGAAGATTACGAGTAGCAAAGTGAACTTTGCGAAAATTACAATGGCTGGCAATTAGAGGAATCTGCCAGTTGTTTTGATCAATTTTAGTTAAAATATCATAAGCTAAAGCATCAGAAGCATGACTTAAATCAATGGCAATTTTACGATTATCTAGCCACTCTAGTAAATGAATCCCATCAGGTTTTAGGCCAATAGAAGTATCGGCCCCTCCTCCAAAACGATTTTCTTCATTCCAAGTAATACCAATATAAAAAAGAGGACCGATTTTACTTTGATAATGGGCCAGTCTTTGCAAACTCATGGTAAGAGGCTCATCTTCATCTGCAAATCCAGAAGCTCCTTCAAAAGCTGCAATTGTGGATATAGCTGTTGGCTGAGCCTTTTGAGAAATAGGAGAAAAATAGGAGGGGTGCTCGTATAGCCACTGTAGTTTTTCGCTTTGTTTTTGAGCCAATCCAATGCTATTTGGTGATTTATTGGTAAAAATGGCAAGTACCTGGGTTTCTACACCCCCTTGTTTCATTTGCAAATAAGAGCAACGAGAAAGAGGACTTAAGAAAGATCTATTCTCTTGCTCGCTCAGAAAAGAGAGCAAATCGTTATGTAAATCAAAAATGGGTAAACGCATCTTAAAACACCTTGATTTTTAACCAGTATGATTTCCCATCATAAATTCAGCTGGATTTAAAGATATTTATGATTTGCAAAAAGCTTCTTAAAGTTTACTACAATCTATTAAAGACTCAAATAATTTAATTATTTTCTTTAAAAAAGCGATTCTATTTCCACGTAAAATTGGATCATCTGCAAGAATGGTTACAGTTTTGAAAAACTTTTCTAAGGGATTTTGTAATTCTGCTAATAATTTGAATGCTTCTAGGTACTGTTTTTGTTGTAGAAGTTTTGGCCAACATTTATAGATTAGGATATACTCTTGCAGAATTTTTTTCTCAGCTGATTCAATCATAAGTTTTTGGTGAAAGATAGAGGAATTATCCTGTATATGTCCTTTAATGCGTTTATAGGCTTTAATAAAGCAAGAGAAGCTTTTTTTAGATTTGTGGAAGCTACAAAAGGCTTCTAATCTGCACAATTGATCAAAAGGGTCATAAGGGCTGATCTTTGCAATGGCATCAATCTCCTCTTTTCTAAAACCTAATTCTTCAAATATCAATTTTTTACGAGTATTGATGAAAGTAATAATTGCTTGTGTGGCTTTTTTTTTATTTACTACAGGAAAAACCTGACAGGCTTTTAATAATAAACTTTGTAGGTTGCAACTCATTTGATTTTTTAGCAGGATTTGAATGATTCCCGTTGCTTGCTTGCGTAATAGGTAAAGGTCTCTGGAAGTGCTATAGTAATTAATAAGGTCATCTATTTTATCTGATAGACTTAAGACAATACCAGTTGGAGTTTTAGGAACAGCATCGCATCTTGATCGGGGCATCCATTGCTCTTCAAGAGCTATTGCTACTTGATACTGTTCGTTTTGTGCTAGAGCATAGTGTTTACCAATGATACCTTGTAGATCAGGGGATTCATTAACAAGCGCAGAACAAAGATCAGATTTGCTTAAAAGAGCAGCTCTTTGTACGTGTGTATATTCTGCAACCTTTAAATGTTGGTGGATCATTGTTGTTACTAAAGACAATCTTTCTACTTTATCCCAAAGGTTTTTAAAATTTCTCTGATAACTTATCTCTTGTAGTTTATAATAACTTAACTCAAGTGGGATATGAACTTCTTTTTCATAAAGAGCAGCCCTATTGGCCAAGCGGAAGAGAAGTTCTTTTTCATTACCCAATTGAATGGTTTGATTAGGTTGATTATCAATGGTAATGATAAAAGCATTGATTAATTGATCATGACGATCAGTGACAGGAAAATATTTACGGTATTTTGTTATTTGTGAAATAAGTAGTTCTTTAGGAATTCTTAGGAATTTAGTATCAAAGAAACCGAGCATTAAGGTAGGCCATTCTGTAAGATGCAATACTTCTGGAAGTACTCTGCTTTGTTCTATTGCATACCCTTTTACTTGTTGCTCTAATGTTTTAATTTGTTTTTCAATGTGTTGTTTTCTTTCTTCTATATCTGCTAGAACATAATGATTTCTTAAATCAGAAAGATAGTATTTTGGATGTTTGATCTCAATAAAAGTAGGCTTAAGTTGAAAATGGCCAAAAGAAAAGTTCGCAGATTGAATCCTGCCCAAATTAAAAGAGACTACTTGGCTTCCAAATAAAGCAAGAATCCATCGAATAGGGCGAGCATATCTAATAGAAGGGTCTTCCCAATACATTTTCTTGGGGAAGTCTATATTCATAATCAAAGACGGTAGCTTTTTTTGTAATAGCGCATATGTAGACTGGCCCTTTACATAAACGGTAGCAATCAGGTACTGAATACCGCCCATAGGAATAAAATATAAATTTGGTATTTCCTCTTGCAATACTTCTGCTAAAGTGCAAGAGACAATATTACAAGCCCGTAAAAACCCTTTGCCTTGTCTTGTTAAATTACCTTTATTATCGAAAGCTGCGGTTATCGAAGGGCCTTTAATTTGTTCTTCCACAGCTTCTGTTCCTTCTACAAGACCTTTTACTAAAATACTTAGGCGTTGAGGGGTTCCAAATGTCTGCAGCTCTTCAAATTCTAATTCGGAAGTTTCTAATAAATTGCGTATGGCAGTTTCTAAATAGAGACAGCCAATAGGTATAAAACTTGGCGGTAATTGTTCTGATCCAATTTCAAGAAGAAAATCCTGTGTATTTTTTGGATTGAAGCAAAGATTTTTTTGTATAATAAGCTTTGTGTTTATAGAAGGGATTATCAGAGAAACCTGTCTAGAAAGAATAGCTTTAGCAACTAGATGAGTTAAGTCGCGGATTCTTCTAATATAGCTATTTCTCTGACTAAAGCAAATAGCTCCTCTTGCATCTAATAAATTAAAAGCATGGGATGCTTTAATCACAAAATCATAAGCTGGAATAGGAAGATTGTTTTTTACTAGATTTTTTATTTCCTGTTCATAATCGCTAAAATGGCGTAACCACATGGGAACGGAGGCTTCTGTAAGATGATAATGGCTCCATTCAATTTCATTTTGTAGAAATAGATCGCGAAGAGTAAAAAGATGGTTGTATTGTATATCAAAAATTGCAGTCTTATTTTGAAGGAATAGAGCAAGTCTTTCTAAATCATAGGTGATTTCTACACTAATTGGTTTTAATACAATGTCTCCCACTGTTTGCAAATAGGTGAACTGGGTAATCTCCATTCCATTACACCACACTTTCCATCCTAGCCCCGAAATGCCTAATGAGGAGATTTCCCAATCATTATGTACAAATCGAATATCATGTTTTTTCACATCCAAGTTTAATGCAAAAAGAGATTGGAGATATAAAGTACGAGCATCTGTTGGAAGGGGCTTGATGAGAACTTGATATTGGTGAGATGCCTGAAGGCAGTTGAAATTTCCATAACTTGCATCTTTTGGTCTACGACACGATTCTACAAAAGCTGCTCTATAAGGTTCTTTTCCTAAACAACGCAGGAATGTAGCTGGATGGAATATCCCGGCCCCTAATTCTAAATCATACCCTTGATGAATAATACAACCTTGTTTAACCCAAAAGGTGTTAAGACAATCAATAATTTGCTCAAAGGTTAGCATAAAAAATTTAACTAAGATATTAAGGTATAATTAAGCGCATTGTATAATAAGAGGTTATTTTTTATGTGTTTTTATTATCTAATTATTTGTCTTTAAATTATGAGCTGCTTATTGTTAAGTAGTTTAAAGATAAGTGCTTTGCACTATGTATTTGCTAATTATTGATTTAGGTTAACCATAAATAATTTAAATTGTTTTTAAAATATTTATTTAAGTATGTTAAAGTTGAACTATGAAATGGAGGCCTTATGACTATTCATCCAGTGGAATCTTTACCTTTATCCTTGCACAAGCAATCACAAAGTCTACCCTCAGAAACCCTAAGAAGAGGGGAAAAGAAGAAAGCCCTACGTTTTCAAAAATATAATCAAGAACAAGAGAGTCTACCTCAAAACTTACGTGCAAAAAGAAGGGGTTTAAAAAGACTACAAGAGAAGGGATTAAAAGTTTAAATCCCTTATCATTAACATAACCCCTTCTTTATATTAGGTTTAGATTATAGAATTGATTTTAAAGATTTATTAAACTATAATAAAAAGTAATAAATGCATGAGGGATAATATGAAAGCAATTCATCTTTTACAGCCATCAGTACATGTTAACTTTAATCAGTTCAGCATGGAATGCTCAAAATCTTTAAATAAGCTTACAAGCGTAATCTCAAAAAATCTTCGTCAAAATCGAGAAGATCATGAATTAAGAAGTTCTAGAATAGATAAAAGTATTAAAAAAATACGACAAATGAGTAAAGTATCTGCAAATACTCAAAATAATAGCTTATTAAATGTCTCCTTCTTCCGTTCACACACTGCCCCTAGAGAAACTACGCAATAATCTATCCTCGGAAGGATATAAATCCTTCCATGCTTCTCAAATCTTTAATTGGGTATATAAGTTAAGACAATCCCATTGGGATCAAATGACCAATTTGTCTTTGGATTTGCGCTCTTATCTAAAAGAAAATTTACTAACAACACAGCTAATAAAAAAACGAGAGGTCTTTTCAGAGGACCAAGAAACTGTTAAATTCTTATGGCAACTCTCTGATTCCATGCTAGTGGAATCGGTTCTTATTTGCTCTGAAGGAAGACGTACCGTGTGCGTCTCTTCACAGGTAGGCTGTCCTGCTCGTTGTGCTTTCTGTGCTTCGGGAAAAGAAGGATTAAAACGCAATTTAACCACGGCGGAGATTTTCGAGCAGGTGTATCAAATTGATCTTTGGTTACTTGAGCGAAAAGAGAAAGTATCTCACGTTGTTTTTATGGGTATGGGAGAGCCTTTTGAAAACTATGAGCCAGTTGTAGAAACCATTCGTCTGTTAATAGATCCTGATCGATTAGCTCTTTCTCAAAGAAGAATTACTGTTTCTACAGTAGGCGTAGTGGAAGGAATTAATCGTTTCTCTAATGAGGGTTTGAAAACCAATCTAGTGCTTTCTTTGCATGCTCCCAATCAGCATATTAGACAAAAAATTATCCCTTATGCACGTAAGTACCCTTTAGAAGATATTTTAGCAGCTGTAGGGAATTTCGCTAAAATAACCAAACGGGATGTAACTTACGAATACACCTTAATTCGCAATATCAACGACAGTATAGAACAGGCTAAAGAACTAGCTGTTTTACTTAAAGGTCAACAATGTAGCGTAAACTTAATTCCTTATAATCCTATTGAGAGAGTGCGGCTGCAGCGTCCTGAAAAGGAAACTATCGAAGCTTTTCGAGAAGTTCTACTCGCATCTAATATTGTTACTACCTGGCGTTATACAAAAGGAAAAGACATTGCAGCAGCTTGTGGACAGTTAGCTTTGCAAAGTTAAGTTAGAGCATCTCTTTTCAAAAAAGACGGACATGAGTTAGCATTACTGTAAAAGACATTAAACTTTAAGTCTAGATAAAGGAGGATAAATGAGCATAGCGCTCATACTCACATTATTGCGTATTTTACTAGGCCCGATATTTGTTGCTCTTTATCTGTATCATGATCAATTCGGATTTACATTGCTTTCGTTGCCTTATGTCTTATTGTGCTTAACCGTGTTATCAGAGGTTTCAGATGTATTTGATGGATTGTTAGCGCGTAGATATAATAAAGTTACAGATTTAGGGAAATTACTGGATCCCATGGCGGATAGTATTTTTCGTCTTTCTGTTTTTTTAGCTTTTACTCAAGGGGTAATCCAGCTTCCTTTGTTGCTTGTGTGTATCTTTTTTTATCGAGATATTGTGATTAGTACACTTAGAGCTTTATGTGGGTTAAGGGGATTTGCTCTAGCAGCGCGTCTTTCAGGCAAAATTAAAGCGGTTGTGCAGGCAATAATTATTTTCTTTATTCTGGTAATGCTTATTCCTTATTCTCTTGGCTATTTAGAATTGGGTTTATTACGAAAATTAAGTGTTTATAGCGTAAGTATAGGGGTTATTTATACTCTTTATTCAGGATGTGAATATATAGTGGCTAATCGATCTTACATTCAAAAAGCATTAGGACTTAAGAGATAAAAGTTCTTCATATATGCATAGGTATTGTTTGGTTCTTTTTTCCCAACTAGAATCATAGTTAAGGTCTGCTTTCATAATTTGTTGCCACTTTTTGTGGTTTTTATAACAGGCAATAGCCCTTGTCAAGGCCCAATTCACACCTTGCTGATCAGGAAATGCAAAGGTGAAACCATTGCGCTTCTCAAAAGGTTTATCAGAGGTATCAATATCAAAGACAGTGTCCACAAGTCCTCCTGTCATTCTAGCAATAGGAATTGTCCCATAACGCATGGCGATCATTTGTGTAAGTCCGCACGGCTCGAATAAAGAAGGAATAATCAATAGATCAGAGGCTGCAAAGATAAGATGGGCTAACTCTTCATCATTCATGAGCAAAATAGCTACTCTGTTATCATTTCGATATTTTTCTTGCAGGGAAACAAACCGCTCTTCTATATCATTATTTGATTGAGAAACGGAACCCAAAAGAACAAATTGTCCTCCTAATTCTAGAGTGCGAATCACTCCATATTCAATTAAATCAGGACCTTTTTGAGGAACAAGCCTAGTAATGCAAGAAACTAAAGGGACATTTTCTTGAATAAGAGATAGATGTTTTTGTAAAAAACATTTGTTTGTTAGCTTAGCTTTTAGAACACTTTCTAACTCGTTTATAGGATAATTTCTTTTAAGATAAGGATCTTTGGCTGGGTTCCAATAATCCTGATCAATACCATTTAAGATACTTACTAACTTTTTTTGAGATTCTCGTAAAACCCCATCTAATCCACATCCTCCTTCAGGTGTTTGAATTTCTTGTTTGTAATTAGGAGAAACAATAGCTACACAATCAGCATAGATGATTCCTGTCTCTAATACATTCAAGGAATCAGAAAAGCCAAGATCTTTTAAAAGATCTCTGCCTAGCTTAAAAAGAGTATTTATAGAACAAACTCCTTGATGTGCTAAATTGTGAATAGTTAAAACACTCTTTAATTTGTAATTATTTTCCTGGCATAGAAGAGCCATTAAAGAGGTGTGCCAATCATGTAAATGTAGAATATCGGGTTGTTTTCCTAATTGCAGTAAGAATTGCATAGCTACGCAAGAGAAATAAATAAAGCGATCGATATCATCAGAGCATCCATAGATAACACCGCGATTGTACAAGTGTTCTGGATGATCTGATTCTATTAGAAAAATTTTTAACTCACCTAAACTAGCCGACCAAATCGTATTGTTATAACGACTAGAGCCTGCAAGTATCCAGATGTCTTTCTGCTCTACTTTTAGATCAGTTAGTTGTCTGTAGTCAGTACAGTCATACTTTGGTAAAATAACCTCTGTTGTATACCCGAGTTTCAGAGTTTCTTGACAAAGACCATATACAACATCGGCTAATCCCCCTACTTTAGCAATGGGGGCAAGTTCTGAAGCAATGTGAATGATATGCATAAATGATTTAGCCTGTACAAGCGCTAAGGCCACATTCTTGAAGAGTTGTAACCACATTTGCTGCAGTCATAAACAATACCAGCCAAAAAGCAATCTTTTCAAAGATGCTCATTTGCACTTTTTGTATGTGCTGAGGAGATGTAGTATGAAGAAAGAGCAAAATTGCAGATACAAAAATAGAACAAGCAAAGACAACTAAAGCCCAAGTATATAGCTCTAAGCCAAGAACGGGTTCTCCAAATGAAGAGAACCCAGGGCAAATGTGAAGGGATATTTGCCTTAAAGAAACAAACCCTCCAAAAAGAGCGCTTAAAATCGAAACTGCATAATGAGCTGGGTAAACACCAAAACGTAGATTTAATAAAGGCCCCATAGCTACTCCAATCATACTTAAACGTTGTAATAAACAAAGAGGACAAGGTAATTCATGTTTGAGAAATTGCACGGAATAGCCACCTAAAAGCACTCCGCAAATCACAAATGCCCAAATGGTATTCAAGCTGCGCTCTAATTTATACATGCTTCAAATCCGAATCTTAAGAATATCTGTTGCGTGATGCCATAACATAAAGATGCAAAAAACAAGATTAATAAGAGTTAAGCCAATCCCCACTTTCCGATAGCCTCTCCAAACAAATAAGATCGTAATCATAAAAATAAAAAATAACAATGCCATCATGAGTAATTCAGCACCTCTTTATGAAAGAATTAATCTATTTGTTTTTTTTAAGCAACTTAACTTTCTAAAAAATCAGCTAATTTTTTGTGAGGTTTTTTCAGATAGTAAAATTATTATACAAAAATAATAATAAATTATTTATACCTCATATTTAGAAACAAGAGCGGCTCTCTTGGTTTTTTGGAAACCTGCTTGTCAGGGCTATTCTTGAAACTGCAAAAACAAGGTTTGGCACCATGAAATACATGAAGTTTTTAATTACATCTTTAACACTATTTACCTATCAGTTACACGCTGTGCAAAACTTAGTTGTTAACGTGCCAGGAGATAGTGCATCTACTGCAGCTGGTACTTTTACCTTTGGCAGCCCTACAGCATCATCAGGTGATCTTCGCGGTTGTTTGAATTATATCAATACAGCAACGACATCTACAACTGATACCTTTAATATCACATTCAATCTACCTAGTAGTCCAACTATTTCAATAGGACAATTGCTTCCTATCGTTAACCTTGCAAATACTAATACCGTAACTATCGATGGTACTAATGGAGGAAATCAAATTGTAATTGACGGAACCAACGGATCCAATCCAACGCTTAGAGGCTTCTATATTCGCCAAGGAACCGTCACAGTAGAAAACATCACTTTAAGCAATACAGGTGATGGCCGTGATTCATCTGGATTTACCTCAGGTGGAGGGGGATTAGGAGCTGGAGCTGGTATTTTTAATGACGAAGCTGCTCTTACCATAGACAATGTTACATTCCAAAATTGTATCGCAACAGGAGGTGCATCACAACCAGGAGGTGTAGGTTGTGCTGGAGGGGGAGGATTAGGTGGAAATGGAGGAACAAGAGGCTTTGCTAATGGTGCAAGTGGTGGTGGTGGTGGTGGTGGAATAGGTGGTAACGGTGGTAATGGGGCGACTACTGATTCAACTACAATTGGAAATGCTGGCTGTGGTGGTGGTGGTGGAACTTTAGGAGCTGGTGGTGCTGGAGGAATATCAAATAGTACAACTGGTAGTGGCACCGGAGGAGGAGGAGGAGGAGGAGGAGTTGGATTTAGCTCAACCGGTGGTGCAGGAGGAACGGAAGATGCAGGTGGAACAGGAGTTGGAGGAGTAGGAGGAAGTGGAGGCACAGTTAATGGTTTGCAAATCGGTGGTGGAGGTGGCGGTGGTGGCTCTAGAGCCACCACCGCGACAGGAGCAAATGGAGGGGGAGTAGGTTGCACGGGTGTTGCTGCACAATCAGGAGCAGGAGGAGGAGGATCTGGTTCAGGTTCTCCCGCATGCACAAATGCCGCCGGATCAACAGGAGGAAATGGTGGTATATTCGGTGGAGGAGGAGGTGCTGGTAACTCTGGACAAACCGGACCTGCCAATCCAGGCGGAGCAGGAGGCCTTATTGGAGGAGGCGGTGGTGGTGGAACGATATCCAACAACAGCACCCAACTAGGTGGAGCTGGAGGATATGGTGGCGGGGGTGGAGCACCAGGCGGTGCCGGTGGATTTGGCGCTGGTGGTGGTGGATCGGGTAGGTTCTCTAGTGTAGTAGGTGGAAATGGAGGATTTGGTGGTGGTGGTGGTGCCGGCTCTTCAACGGGAACGGCAGGAGGAAATGGAGGATTTGGTGCTGGCGGTGGTGGCGGTGTTGGTACGGCTGGGACAGGAGGCACAGGAGCAGGAAATGGATCGGTTACTCCCTTTGCTGGAGGGGGAGGAGCCGGTTTTGGGGGAGCCATTTTTAGTCGCGCTGGATCTGTTCTCGTTTTGGGGAATACCACTACCACAGGGTGTAATGTTGTAGCAGGAACAGGCGGGGTGTCTGCAAGAAACGGTTCAACCGCCGGACAAGATTTTTTTGGAGTTTCTAATGGGATAGATGGAACTCTCACACAAATAACTTTTAACCCAACTTCTGGGCAAATCCAGTCTTTTTCAGGATCTATTGGTGATACCAGTGCAAATACATTACCCGTAGGATCAAGCGATAACCCTGGTAGTGGCGCAGGACTCCTTCTTCAAAAAAATGGCGCAGGACTTCTGATCTTATTAGGAGCCAATAAATATTCTGGGGGAACAAACGTTACAGCTGGAATATTGCAGGGAAATACCTTGAGTTTGCAAGGAAATATTACAAACGGTACTACAGTCATCTTCGATGAGCCCAGCACAGGTACCCCAGGTACTTATGCAGGTGTAATTAGTGGACCAGGAACCCTTATCAAGCAAAATACAGGGACAACCACATTTACAGGGGTCAATACTTATGGAGGAGGAACAACCATTACTGGAGGAACGCTTGCTCTTTCAGGAGCTGGTAGTTTAAACTCAACAGGATTTGTGACCATCAATGCAGGAACTTTTGACATTAGTGGCATCACTGCTGCCTCTCAAACAATTGGTGATTTAAGCGGAGCTGGCACAGTTAATTTAGGAGCTAAAGATCTCATAGAAGGCACAACTAGTAGCACTACTTACTCAGGAGTTATTCAAGGGTCTGGTGGACTTACTAAACAAGGCAGCGGCACACTTACTCTAACAGGAACAAGTACCTATACAGGAGGAACAATCATTAATGTAGGAACACTAGCTCTTTCAGGGGCAGGCGCCCTTTCTTCTACCGGGGATGTTGCTATTGGTTCAGGTGGGGCAACTTTTGACATTAGCGCTATTAATGCTGCCTCACAGACAATAGGAAATTTAACGGGAGTAGCGGGCGGCTTTGTTACCTTAGGAGCCAAGGGTCTTATTACGGGAACAGCTAGTAACGATACTTATGCCGGGGTCATTCAAGGGACGGGCTCTCTTACCAAACAAGGCAGCGGGATCTTTACTCTAACAGGAGCCAATACGTATTCTGGAGGAACAACCATTAACGCAGGAACGCTTGCCCTTTCAGGAGCAGGTGCTTTAAATTCTACTGGAGATGTTGCCATTAATGCAGGAACTTTTGATATTAGCGGTAT
The DNA here is from genome assembly GCF_901000775.1 of Candidatus Rhabdochlamydia sp. T3358. Taxonomy (GTDB): domain Bacteria; phylum Chlamydiota; class Chlamydiia; order Chlamydiales; family Rhabdochlamydiaceae; genus Rhabdochlamydia. Next base: position 9,989 of record NZ_CAAJGQ010000013.1, on the reverse strand, counting down.
CACCGCTGCCTCTCAAACAATAGGGGATTTAAGCGGTGCTGGTACGATTAACTTAGGAGCTAAAGAGCTTGTTGAAGGTACAGCTAATAGTACTACTTATGCAGGGGTTATTCAAGGGATTGGCGGCTCCTTTACCAAACAAGGCAGTGGAACCTTGATGCTAACAGGAACAAGCACCTATACAGGCGGAACCAATATTAATGCAGGTACTCTTCTTGTTAATGGGGAAATAGGAAGCACAGTGACTGTAGCTGCAAATGCCACTTTAGGAGGAACAGGCACCGTCGGTGATTTAATCAACGGGGGATTTGTTTCACCTGGAGAATCTATTGGGACGCTTACCGTTAATGGAAACTACACTCAGCTTCCTAATGGACAGTTAGACATAGAAATAGATCCTGATGGGTCAACTGATTTGCTCGATATTACAGGAACTGCAACGCTCAATGGGGCTTTGCATGTTATTCCAGCAGTTGGTGTATATGCAGATAGCACCATTTATACTTTTCTTACTGCAACCGGTGGTGTAGCTGGTGTGTTTAGTAGTAGTTTTAGCGACATTGCTATACCTTATTCTGTAAATTATTCTCCAACTAGCGCCTTTCTGATCATATCCCCTTTTATTATTACTCCTGTACCTAATGAAGACTTAAGCGGTAATGCAAGAGCTGTTGCCGATTATCTCTTTTGTACTTCTTTTGATTTTGGTAACCAAGATCTAGTTAATTTAGCAATAGCTTTAACAGCTCTTCCTCCAAGTGGATACCAATCAGCACTCACTACATTAACCCCTGCTCCCTTTGCAGCATTTCCCTTAGTAGAATTAGAGAATAACTACAATGTAGCCTCGACGTTTTTTGCACAACAAGTAGGGCAAAATCCTCCTTGTTGTGAAGGAATAGATGCAACCGCGAATGTATGGTTAAGCCCTATAGGCTTTATCTACACTCAAGACAACCAACATGAAACACCAGGCTTTAACGATCACACTTATGGAGTCTCTGGTGGTGTAGATGGTCTAGTAGCGGATGATTTAAGTATAGGTGTAGGCCTTGGATATACTCATACCCGTCTTAACTGGAATTGGGGAAAAGGAAGAGCTAATGCAAACTCTGCTTACTTAGGTCCTTATTTGAAATACAATTACAAGGCTTTTTATCTAGATTTTCTGGTGTTAGGAGTGGGTAACTTTTACGAAGCTGATCGAAAAATACAATTTCCAGGGTATTCTCGCAAAGCAGACTCTCATCCCACCACCTGGGATGTTTCAGAAACGCTGCTTGTGGGTTTAAGACTCGGGCCTCTTTGTCGATTAGGTATTCTCTTTCAACCTGAAATCAGATTAGATCAGTTTAATATGTTCCAGAGAAGCTTTACTGAAAGCGGCGCTGGTGTAATCAATCTTGATGTAGAAAATCGCTATGCTTCTTTTTTCCGCACTTTGGTTAATGCAAAATTCGCCAGGGAATGGACTCTTTGTAATACGTGTTTAGTTCCTAGTGTTAATGTAGGTTGGCTAAGGACCACTCCTCTGACAGGAAATCACTACACTACTAAATTTCGTAACGATACATTTTGCCAACCCAATTTTACAGTTCCCGGTTTTCATAAAACGATCAATCAAGTTCTTGTTGGAGCGCAGATTCTGGCCTCATATCAAGGATGCTTTGATTTCTCTTTAGGCTATCAAGGCAAGTTTGGAGAAGGGGCAACGGTAAATGAAGTAAACATGGGTTTGAACTGGAGATTCTAGTCTTTAGTTTTTCTAAAAAAATACTTTGATAAGTAGCTTTAAATATAGCAGCTGCTCAAAGTTTTAAATATTTTTTTAAGCAAGCGTTAAGTAGCGTATAAGTAGATCATTAGCTGGAAAAAGATCTATTTAAAGTTGCTTTTTAATCTCTAAAAAACTAATCTTTGTTCTGTTTATGGATACTGGGGTGTCGCCAAGCGGTAAGGCAGCGGTTTTTGGTACCGCCATTCGGAGGTTCGAATCCTTCCACCCCAATTAATTTAACTTAAAGCAATGTCCATGTCTTTTAGCAATTCTTTTATGTTATTTGCAGGAACTTCTCACAGAGAACTTGCAGAGCAAATTGCAAAAAACTTGGAAGTTGAGTTAGGAAAAACTCTCATTGAGACTTTTCCAGATGGCGAGATAGGCATCTCTATTTTAGAGAGTGTCCGTGGTAAGGATGTGTTCGTTGTGCAATCAATGGCACCCCATCCAAATTCCTATCTCATGGAACTGTTGATTTTTGTTGATGCATTAAAGCGCTCGTCCGCTCGTTCAATTATTGCCGTGATTCCTTATTTTGGGTATGCACGTCAAGATCGAAGGGGAATGGGAAGAGAACCGATTACAGCAAAACTCGTTGCAGATCTTCTGCAACGATCTGGTGTAACGCGTATATTGACAATGGATTTGCATACAGAACAAATTCAAGGATTTTTTGATATCCCCGTTGATAATCTTTATGCGCGTCCGGTGTTAGTAGAGGCTGTTCGGAAACTACAGCCTAATCAGGTAGTGACGCCTGATGTAGGTAGTATTAAATTAGCTTGTGCTTTTGCAGAAAAATTAAATATTGATTTTGCAGTTATTGATAAACGACGTGTAAATGCAAATGAAGTGGAGTCTGCTTTAATTGGAGATGTCTATCAGAAGCGTGTTTTGCTCGTAGATGATATGTGCTCAACCGGAGGGACTTTAAAAAAAGCAGCTTTAGTTTGTAAAAAAGCTGGAGCTAGCGCAGTTTTTGCAGCTGTTACACATGGATTGTTTATAGAAAAATTTGAAAATAGTGGGATTGAAAAGATAATTATGAGTAATACAGTGCCAACTTCTAATTACGATGTGGAAGTTGTCTCAGTAGCACCTTTATTTGCAGAAGCAATAAGATCGATTGTTGATGCTAAATCTATTTCCTCACTTTTTACACGGTTTTAATTTTATCTTAAGGAAATACCTTAGAAATTTGGAGTAATTTATTATGAAGCTTGTAGTGAAACCTCGTTTTAGCCAGAAAAAAAGCGAAGTAAAGCAGATTCGGTCTGTAGGGGATATTCCTGCTGTTATCTATTCTTTAAAGAAAGAGCCTGCGAGTCTAACCGTTAATGGTCAAGAATTTGATGCGGTATTAAGACAAATGCAGCCAGGGCATTTGCCGGTCACTGTTTTTACCTTAAGTGACGGGGTAAAGGAGTGCCAAGCTATTATTAAAGAAATTCAATATCATGTAATTACCTATAAGGTTTCGCATATTGATTTTGAAGAGTTAATAGACGGTGTGGATGTAAATGTAAAAGTGCCTGTTAACTGTATAGGAACAATGGAGTGTGTGGGAGTTAAATTAGGCGGAGTTGTGCGCCAGGTAATGCGCCATGTGAAAGTGAAATGCCAGCCAAAGCATATTCCTACAAAATTCGATATCGATGTAAAGAATGCTAATATTGGAAACTCTTTACGTGTGAAAGATTTGCAAGGAATAACAAGTGATGTAACTGTTCTAGCAAAAGATCATGACGTTGTAACTGTTATTGCAAAAAGATAATTGAGTTTTAAAATTGAGAGAAACAGAAAAACATTTACTTGTTGGACTGGGAAATCCTGGTGAAAAGTATAAAAATACAAGGCATAACGTAGGGTTTAAAGCGATTGATTTTTTTGCTAATCAGTATGGCCTTGCTTTTCGTGAATCAGTGCGATTTCGTGGATCTTTAGCTCAAGGTTGCATACAAGACAAGCAGGTCATTTTATTGAAGCCTATGACTTTTATGAACGTAAGTGGGGAATCGATAAAGAGCTGCGTAGAATACTTTTCTATTCCACAAGAGAAGATATTGATTGTTTGTGACGACGTCAGTATTGCTTTAGGAAAGATGAGAATGCGAATGAAGGGATCTTCTGGAGGGCATAACGGATTAAAAAGCGTACTTGCAAGTTTAGCCACTGAAGAATTCGCTAGATTGAGAATTGGTGTGGATTTTCCACAATTGGAAGAGGATTTATCTGATTATGTATTGGGACACTTCACTAAAGAACAGCAAAAAACTATAGAGGAGATGCTCCCTTTTGTCGTCTTGGTCTTAAATGAATGGACTGCAAAAGGAATAGCTCCAAGTATGCAACTGGCCCACAGTTATCCAGATTGCAAAAATGACAAATAATTTAAGTTTAAACTTAAGGAGAAAAAAAATGGCTAAGCAAAAAAGCCAGCTCTACGAAGGAATATACGTTTTAAGCGCTACGCTAAGCGACGAAGCTAGACAAAAAGCGCTTGAGAAAATTACAAACGGTATTTTAGAGCGCGGTGGGGTAGAACATAAGATTTTTGATCAAGGGCGTAAAAAACTAGCCTATGAAATCAACAAGCGGCGTGAAGGATATTATTACATCATTTATTTTACGATTGATACATGCTATTTCAAAGAGATTTGGAGAGAGTATCATTTAAATGAAGATCTTATACGCTTCATGACACTTAGAGCAGATAATATCCCTGAGAAAATAGAGTTTAGTTATGAAGAAAAACAAACGGTTGAGAAGCCTTTTGCAAAAAAGAGCAAGCAATGTCCTTTTAAATCAGCTGGAGTGCGCCATATTGATTATAAAGATGTTGAAACACTAGTTCGTTTTATTACAGAGCGCGGTAAGATCATCCCAAGAAGAATTACTGGTGTATCTGCCTATTACCAACGTAAATTAGCTCAAGCGATCAAACAATCAAGACATGTGGCTTTTTTACCATTTGTCGCACAAGATTAAGGAAGATATATGCGTAACCAACGGCAACGTAGTCAATTACTACTTTTAAAAGATGTCCAGCAACTTGGACGCAGCGGAGATATTGTGCATGTAAAGCCCGGCTATGCATGGAACTATCTGATCCCTACAGGTAGAGCGGTTTTTCCTGATAAGCGTACATTGCGCAATCAAGCAAACCTTAAAGAACAAAGAGAACAGCAAGCAAAATTAGATCGTGAAGAATCTGAATTAATTGCTAAAAAGTTAGAGGAAATGTCTTTAGAAATCTTTGTAAAGGTAGATCCTGATGGTCATATGTATGGATCTGTAAAACCGCAAGACATTGTACACTTACTGCAGGAAAATCAGCAGATTAACTTAGATCGTCGTAATATTTTAACTTCGACTATTAAAGAGTTAGGAACATATAAAATTTCTCTTTCCCTCAAGGAAAATGTGCCCGCACAATTTACTTTGCATGTGATTAAAGAGGTCTAAAGTCTCTTGAATCTAGAAAATTTTAAGGGGAAAGATCAAGCTCTTAAGCTGCTTTCCCCTGCTAAAGTTAATCTATTTTTTCGCATACATCATCAGAGACAAGATAAATACCATCAAATCTCCTCTCTTTATCAAGCAATCAACTTATCAGATACCCTTTCTATTTGTTTAGCTGATAAAGATGGTTTTCATTGCAATTTGGATCACCTCTGTGATCTACAAGAAAATTTCATTTGGAAAGCTATATTTTTATTTCGTCAAAAAACAGGCTGGAATCAAAAGCTGTCTATTTACTTGCAAAAGAGCATTCCTTTGCAAGCGGGTTTAGGAGGAGGAAGCAGCAATGCAGCAACGATGCTGTGGGCTCTTAATCTGCTCTCTCGTTACCATTTTAAGGAAAGTCTATTAGCTCTTTGGGCAGCTGAATTAGGTTCTGATATGCCTTTTTTCTTCTCTGAAGGAACAGCTTATTGTCAAGGAAAAGGGGAGATCATACAGAATGTAGCTAACCTACCGCCCACTCATTTTTGGTTAGCAGTGCCTCAATTTGGCTTATCTACTCCTCTAGTCTATCAAACATGTGATGTAAAGAACTTGCCTCATTGGGATAGTGTCAAAGCTTTATCCGATGCAACCCAAGGTAAACTCATTTTAAAAAATGATTTAGAGCCGGCAGCTTTTTATCTAAAACCTGAACTACAGATCATCAAACATCAGCTTTTAGAAATGGGGTTTACACAAGTGTCTATAACAGGCAGCGGCACAGCTTTCATCTGCTTTGGATCTTTAGAAAAACCAGAATCATCAGAAATCATTTTTTATCCTGTGCATTTTTTACAAAGAAAGCTAGGCTATTGGTATGAATAACGATCAGTTTATTGTAATCACGGGAGCTGCGGGATTAATAGGTTCTTGCTGTGTCCGCTATTTAAATGATCTAGGCTTTACCAATCTGATTTTAGTCGATGATATCAAAAAAACAAATAAATGGAAAAATCTTTTAAATAAGAAATATGTCGATTTTATCTCCAAGCATCAGTTGTTTGATTGGCTGAAAGGCAAAGAAAAAGAAATAAAGGCTTTTATTCATTTAGGAGCTTGTTCTGATACTTTAGAACAAAATGAAGAATACTTGATGCAAAATAACCTGCACTACTCCATTCGTTTAGCTGAGTATGCCCTTAGGGCAAAACATCGATTTATTTATGCTTCTTCTGCTGCTACATATGGGGATGGATCCCAAGGATTTATTGATGATCACGCTAGGCTTGAGTATTTAAAACCCTTAAATCCATACGGCTTTTCTAAATATGCTTTTGATTTATGGTTGAAACAGCAGGGGTTTTTGGATCAAGTTGTAGGCTTAAAGTATTTTAATGTTTTCGGGCCTAATGAAAATCATAAAGGACGTATGGCTTCTATGATTTATAAAATGACATCGCTTGTGCAAAAGGAAAAACTGATTCGTTTATTTGCTTCTTCAGACCCAGATCAATTTGCTGATGGGGAACAGTGTCGCGACTTTATTTATGTAAAAGATGCCTGTCAGATGACCTGTGAGTTCTTAAAAAATTCCATAGGTGGTATTTTTAATATAGGGTCAGGAGCTACTACTACATGGCGCTCTTTAGCTTTAGCTATTTTTAAAGCGTTGAAAATACCACCTAGCATTACATTTATAGAAATGCCTAAAGAGCTCGGTTCTCAATATCAAAATTATACCTGCGCAGATATGGAAAAATATATAAAAAATGTAAAGCAACCTAAGCTGTATTCTATAGAAGATGCGGTAGAAGACTATGTGCAAAATTATTTAATTGTGGATAAGAGATGGTAAAACTCAGTGGCATGCTTAGTCAATTTGATCCTGTACATGTTTTAGTCATTGGCGACTTTTTATTAGATACTTATACAACAGGTAAAATCAAAAGGATGTCCCCAGAGGCACCAGTTCCTATCTTACATGTAGAGAAAGAAGAAAACCGTCCAGGAGGAGCGGGTAATGTTGTGTTAAACCTGATTTCACTAGGGGCACAAGTTACTGCTGTAGGAAGAATAGGATATGATTTTGCAGGAAAGTGGTTGTATGATTTTTTGGAAGCAGAAGGGGTTAATGTTCAAGCACTGTTATCTCAAAAAGGATACAAGACCCCTGTTAAGAATCGATTAATTGCAAATTCACAGCAAATTTTACGGTTTGATCATGAAGAAGCTACTTCTTTATTAAAAGACCTAGAAAAAAAGCTTATTCAACAATTGCCAGCTCTTTTGGAAACGATACAAATAGTTGCCATTTCTGATTATGGCAAAGAATTTTTATCATGTTCTTTATTAAAAACTGTGATTCAGTTGGCTCAAAAACGCTCTATTCCTGTTATTGTTGATCCAAAAGGAGAAGATTTTAGCAAATACAGTGGAGCTACGGTACTTAAACCCAATCTATCTGAAGCAATTGCTGCTGCAAAACTTTTAAAAACCAGTTCTTTAAATCAAGTAGCTGAAGCTATTTTTAGCCAATGCTGCGTGGAAATGCTTCTCATTACACGTTCAGAAGAGGGGATGTCTTTATTTACCCAGTCGGGATATGCATGTGATTTTTCTGTGCCTTCTAAAGAAGTGAAAGATGTAACAGGTGCAGGGGATACAGTTCTTGCTATGATGAGTATTGCATTAGCCAATCAGATGGATATAAACCACGCCGTCCAACTTTCTAATATTGCTGCAGGGATTGCTATTGAAAAACTGGGTTGCGCACGAGTAACTCTTTCTCATATAGCTCAAAGGCTATTAGAAATGGATGTCGAGAATAAAATCTTTGAGGAACATCACCTTTTTGCTTTGCAACAATCTTTAAAAGATGTCAGGTATACCGTTCTTGGAGTAGATAGTCAAAAAGGGATGTCAACAGCTTTATTTTCTACTTTTCGAAAGCTGTGTTCAAAAAAACTTAAATCAAAACTCATTGTTTATATCTGTGATACAAATCCAAACCAAGAATTTGTCCTATTGCTATCTTCTTTATCGGAAGTGGATTTTATTGTACTTAAAAGCGAGAGTTTGAAAAATTTGTGTAAAATTATCCATCCTGAACATGTGTTTGTAATGGATGAGTTAGAATTAATTCCATTAACACATCCCATGGAATTGTTTGTGTTATAAGAGCGTAGCATTTTTTCTTTGGTAAATAAAAAACGTTCATGTCAGAAAATTTCTTCTTTTGTATATACTTATCTTTTACGATATCTTAAGCCTTAGTTTGGGAATTTTTATGAATAATTGTGCGTTGACCTGTTTTATTTTAACTATAATGGCAAGCTCTTATGCTGATGATGTAAAGCCAAAAGTATCTATTTGTCAAGAATCTACTCAGCAGTTTACAAAGCAGATCATTCAAGAAAAAATAGAAGAGACAAGGACTTTAGTTGGTAAAATTGTGCATGATGATGAAATGGTTATGACACAATTTGATCTACTAACAGAAGAACTTATTATTGCTTATTGTCGAGAGAAAGGAATTACTTTAAACGAAGCAGAAGAGATTTTGCAAGCCATGCAATTTTCCGCAGAAAAACATCGTTTTCAAACACGTAAAAACGATCGCAAAACCCCTTATGTATCTCACTGTTTTGAGGTTGCTTATAAAGTGATGAGTATAGGAGAAGTAAGGGATTTAACGAGTATTTTAGCAAGTTTATTGCATGATACTCTAAAAGATACGCAAACAACAGTAGAAGAAATCGAAAAAAAATTTGGGATGCAAGTAGCTAAAGTAGTAGATGAGCTAACAGGGGACAGGAAAATATCCTTGCAAGAGAAAAAACGACAAGAAACAATTAATGCATCCTATCGATCAAAGCCTGCAGCAATAGTTCAATTGGCTGATACTCTTTGCAATACATTAGAACTTTTAAATCATCCTCCTAAAGGCTGGAGCCGAAAATACATTGATCAATATTTTCAATGGGCACAAACAGTTGTAGATCGTCTTCCATCTGTTAACCCTAAACTAAAAGAGGCGGTGCTTCTTACATTAAACCAGTATTGGGAAAGACAAGCAGCTTCATCAAATTAAATGCAATGTGCTTTTTTCATGTTGTTCTTTAAAGTTTAAAATCCTCTTGACTATTCCTTCTTTTAGAGATTTTTTATAGATATTTAAACTTTCTTCTTTAATGTAAATTTATTTTGCGTATGATTTGCCCCTTCAGATTGTAAAGAAGTGGGAATAATGCCTCAGATTGATCTAAAAGATATAGTTACTGCGCCTTTTAGAAGTAACTCCCCTAGAGTCTTCATGAGATATTTCTTTCTACTACTATTCCTGGTTCCTACCCTTATTTATGCAAAAAGCAATCAAGAAAAATGCACAAAGGTCTATAATAAAGGGTTTTTTGAATGGAATCGACATAATGAACTGATCGAAGATTTCAAAAGACTTGAGTCAAAAGATAAAGAATCTGGCATTTATATTCTAGATGAAGCTATGGCCTGTTGTAGACGAGCTAGAGAGCGGTATGACTATATTTTAAAAGATATGGCAACTCGATCTAAATCAGAGAGAAAAGAGAAGTGGCGTGTTCAGTTAAAAAAAGCATGTAAGCAAAATAAAGACAACATCAACGCTGAAATCGATCACATACAAACGGCTATTCATCAAATTCGCTCAAATAGTGCTATAAACAAAGCTCATGTTCTCTACCAAGAGAGTGGACAAAAAGCAGCTCTTGCAAATACCAAAAGTCAA
>NZ_CAAJGQ010000011.1 GCF_901000775.1 Candidatus Rhabdochlamydia sp. T3358 | reverse complement strand
TACCTGGGAAGCATCTTACGATGCTCTAGGAAGAAGACTACAAACCCGTTACACTCCCTACAAAAGTGCTACCCTCACAACAACCTCACTATACGATCCCGAAGAAGAATTTCAAGAAATCGGAGTCAAATGCCAAGACAAGACCTTTTGGAAAATCTATGGACCCAACTCCTGCGATGCTCTCAGTGATGAATCAGAAGCTGTTTTCCTGATCCACAACGCTCTAGGACAACTCGCTGGGGTAGTTACCGAACAACAAACTCGCTACACAGAAAACTTCCCCTCAGCCTATGGACCTACAGATTTTTCCATTCCCTCAGATCTACTTTCCTATGCCCAATCACTAACCTGGCATAGCAAAAGCCCAGATCCCACTAATCTGATCTGGATGGGAGAGAGATATTACGATGCCACCAGCGGGAGGTTCTTAAGCCCAGATCCCATTTCCTATCCCCTTTGTCTGGATCTTTACACCTATGCTAATGGAGACCCCATTAACTATATCGATCCTGATGGACGCTTTGCATCATATGCATATCAAACAGTAAAACCTCTTCTGTATCCTTGTCAGCCTGGAATGACTGTAATGAATGGTGTTTTTGCTGTCTGTGCAAATATCGGTCTTACACGCTCCAGTCCCTTTGAAGTTGGCTCTTTTAACCTGTCTACAGGTGCTATAGGGTTTATCAATGGGATTAATAATAATAAAATTCAAGCTAGGCTAAGCGCACAACAATTAAGCCAGTATGCTCAAGGAACCAAAATTTATGGCACCCATAATGCGACGAATTTCCCAGTAGTCGATGTCTTTGAATGTGCAGCAGGACATATCGGATTTCATACACCACCGGTTCAACTTTTAAAGAACAAGTGGAAGCATCTCATTGCCTCCCATGGACCTCAAGCTAAGTTCTTAGAAATCTGCCACAGTGGAGGAGCTATCCATCTTAAAAATGCACTTTTGACATCTCCAGAATCGGTTCGACAACAGATCATTGCTTTAGCGATTGCACCTTCTGTCATTATTCCAAACGAGCTGTGTTTTCAATCGGATAACTATATTAGCAGACGAGACTTTGTTACTCATCTTGATTTTGATGGAAAGAGAAGGTATGGCAATGAGTTACATGTACTAGAACCGCATCCCGACGCGAATAAATGGGATCATGAGTTTTTAAGTCCTACTTTTAAACGAACGTTGAAGAAGCATGTTCAAGATTATATAGATAATTATGGAGGTGAAAAGTGAAGTTGTTTTTTACTTGTGGAGTGCTACTAGCTACATTGTCTTTTCTTTTTGGTTGCGCTTCTCTTGGCTATCAATCTCCCAGATATGTGAAGCTAGCAGCAGAAATTACAGAAAAGACGGCACAGAAATTGAAAGGAAAAAAAAATCTTTACCTGATAGGAACAGGTGGAAGAATGATGAATGATATCCAAGCAATGCACATGAGTTTTCATTTTTATCAGGAGGTAGATCTTAAAGAAGCTAGAGAGCTAGTTGTCTATGCAGTCAATGAATATTTATTGGACATTAATAACAATGAGGAAATAAGACCTTATCTTCATGAATTTCCTTTTACTGCTCAGAATGTGGAGATAAGAATTTTTATTTATAAACCGGATGGCACCTGTCCGTCTTTGGATAAGATTGATTATATCTCAGCTATTAATGGTATCTTAACTTATTATTTAGATCTTCCTGAAACGTATTCGAGGCGGGCCATTTGTAAAGAAACCTATGAAGAAGCTTTGCAATCTATTTCTTTTTAAAAATGAATTCGGCGGGATTTATCAATGGGATTAATAATAATAAAATGCAAGCTAGGCTAAGCGCACAACAATTAAGCCAGTATGCTCAAGGAGCCAAAATTTATGGCACCCATAATGCGACGAATTTCCCAGTAATCGATGTCTTTGAATGTGCAGCAGGACATATCGGATTTCATACACCACCGGTTCAACTTTTAAAGAACAAGTGGAAGCATCTCATTGCCTCCCATGGACCTCAAGCTAAGTTCTTAGAAATCTGCCACAGTGGAGGAGCTATCCATCTTAAAAATGCACTTTTGACATCTCCAGAATCAGTACGACAACAAATCATTGCTTTAGCGATTGCACCTTCTGTCATTATTCCTAGAAGATTGTGTTTTCAATCGGATAACTATATTAGCAGACGAGACTTTGTTACTCATCTTGATTTTGATGGAAAGAGAAGATATGGCAATGAGTTACATGTATTAGAACCGCATCCCGACGCGAATAAATGGGATCATGAGTTTTTAAGTCCTACTTTTAAAGATACAATCCAAAACCACATAAATAACTATCTAGAGAATTATGGAGGAAAAAGATGAAATTGATTTTTACTTGTGGGATGATGTTCTCTTTTCTTTTTGGTTGTTCTTCTTTTTGGCATCCGTTGCCTGATTATGAAAAAATAGCAGATGATATTACAGAAAAGACGGCACAGAAATTAAAAGGAAAAAAAAATCTCTACCTAGTAGGAACAGGTGGAGGAATGATGAATGATATCCAAGCAATGCACATGAGTTTTCATTTTTATCAGGAGGTAGATCTTAAAGAAGCTAGAGAGCTAGTTGTCTATGCTGCCAATGAATATTTATTGGACATTAATAACAATGAGGAAATAAGACCTTATCTTCATGAATATCCTTTTACTGCTCAGAATGTGGAGGTCGTGGTCTTTTTTTATAATCCAGATGGTTCTAAAGTTGCTTCAGGTAAAATTAAGGTTGCAGCGGTCAAGCAAGGAAAAGTAGTTTATTATATTGATTATCCTGAAAAGTACACTTTAAAATCTATCTATGAAGAACCTTACGAGGAAGCTTTACAAGCTATTTCTTTTTAAAAATGAATTCGGCGGGATTTATCAATGGGATTAATAATAATAAAATGCAAGCTAGGCTAAGCGCACAACAATTAAGCCAGTATGCTCAAGGAGCCAAAATTTATGGCACCCATAATGCGACGAATTTCCCAGTAATCGATGTCTTTGAATGTGCAGCAGGACATATCGGATTTCATACACCACCGGTTCAACTTTTAAAGAACAAGTGGAAGCATCTCATTGCCTCCCATGGACCTCAAGCGAAGTTCTTAGAAATCTGCCACAGTGGAGGAGCAGATCATCTTAAAAATGCACTTTTGACATCTCCAGAATCGGTTCGACAACAGATCATTGCTTTAGCGATTGCACCTTCTGTCATTATTCCTAGAAGATTGTGCTTTCGATCTTTTAATTATATTAGCAGACGAGACTTTGTTACTCATCTTGATTTTGATGGAAAGAGAAGGTATGGCAATGAGTTACATGTACTAGAACCGCATCCCGATGCGAATAAATTTTGGGATCATGAGTTTTTGAGTCCTACTTTTGAAAGTAGAATACAAGGTCATATAAAAGAGTACCTTAAGAATTATGGAGGAAAAAGATGAAATTGATTTTTACTTGTGGGGTGATGTTCTCTTTTCTTTTTGGTTGCTCTTCTTCTTGGTATTCATTGCCAGATTACGAAAAAATAGCAGATGATATTACAGAAAAGACGGCACAGAAATTAAAAGGAAAAAAAAATCTTTACCTGATAGGAACAGGTGGAGGAATGATGAATGATATACAGATGATGGCAATGAGTTTTGACTACTATCAAGAAGTGGATCTTAAAGAAGCCAGAGAGCTAGTTGTCTATGCAGTCAATGAATATTTATTGGATATTAATAGCAATGAGGAAATAAGACCTTATCTTCATGAAGTTCCTTTTACTGCAAAAAACGTAGAAATAAGAATTTGGATTTGGAAGCCGGATAGATCTAAACCTTCGTCTGAAAAATTTTTATATATTTCGGCTATTGATGGAATTTTAACTTACTATCTAGATTATCCTGAAAAATATACTTTTAAAGCTATCTATGAAGAAACCTATGAAGAAGCTTTGCAAGCTATTTCTTTTTAAAAATGAATTACGTGCAGAATAGAAGAAAGAAAAGACAATTTGAATGGGATCCATGGGGAAGACTCCTCAAAGTCACCGATAAAGCATTTACCTGGGAAGCATCTTACGATGCTTTAGGAAGAAGACTACAAACCCGTTACACTCCCTACAAAAGTGCTACCCTCACAACAACCTCACTATACGATCCCGAAGAAGAATTTCAAGAAATCGGAGTCAAATGCCAAGACAAGACCTTCTGGAAAATCTATGGACCCAACTCCTGCGATGCTATCAGTGATGAATCAGAAGCTGTTTTCCTGATCCACAACGCTCTAGGACAACTCGCTGGGGTAGTTACCGAACAACAAACTCGCTACACAGAAAACTTCCCCTCAGCCTATGGACCTACAGATTTTTCCATTCCCTCAGATCTACTTTCCTATGCCCAATCACTAACCTGGCATAGCAAAAGCCCAGATCCCACTAATCTGATCTGGATGGGAGAGAGATATTACGATGCCACCAGCGGGAGGTTCTTAAGCCCAGATCCCATTTCCTATCCCCTTTGTCTGGATCTTTACACCTATGCTAATGGAGATCCCATTAACTATATCGATCCTGATGGACGCTTTGCATCATATGCATATCAAACAGTAAAACCTCTTCTGTATCCTTGTCAGCCTGGAATGACTGTAATGAATGGTGTTTTTGCTGTCTGTGCAAATATCGGTCTTACACGCTCCAGTCCCTTTGAAGTTGGCTCTTTTAACCTGTCTACAGGTGCTATAGGGTTTATCAATGGGATTAATAATAATAAAATTCAAGCTAGGCTAAGCGCACAACAATTAAGCCAGTATGCTCAAGGAACCAAAATTTATGGCACCCATAATGCGACGAATTTCCCAGTAATCGATGTCTTTGAATGTGCAGCAGGACATATCGGATTTCATACACCACCGGTTCAACTTTTAAAGAACAAGTGGAAGCATCTCATTGCCTCCCATGGACCTCAAGCGAAGTTCTTAGAAATCTGCCACAGTGGAGGAGCTATCCATCTTAAAAATGCACTTTTGACATCTCCAGAATCAGTACGACAACAAATCATTGCTCTAGCAATTGCTCCTGCTGTCATTATTCCTAGAAGATTGTGCTTTCAATCGGATAACTATATTAGCAAAAACGACTTTGTTACTCATCTTGATTTTGATGGAAAGAGAAGGTATGGCAATGAGTTACATGTACTAGAACCGCATCCCGATGCAAAGGACTGGGATCATGAGTTTTTGAGTCCTACTTTTGAAAGTAGAATACAAGGTCATATAAAAGAGTACCTTAAGAATTATGGAGGAAAAAGATGAAATTGATTTTTACTTGTGGGATGATGTTCTCTTTTCTTTTTGGTTGTTCTTCTTCTTGGTATTCATTGCCAGATTACGAAAAAATAGCAGATGATATTACAGAAAAGACGGCACAGAAATTAAAAGGAAAAAAAAATCTTTACCTGATAGGAACAGGTGGAAGAATGATGAATGATATCCAAGCAATGCACATGAGTTTTGACTACTATCAAGAAGTGGACCTTAAAAAAGCTAGAGAGTTGCTTGTCTATGCTGTCAATGAATATTTATTGGACATTAATAACAATGAGGAAATAAGACCTTATCTTCATGAATTTCCTTTTACTGCAAAAAATGTAGAGATAAGAATTTGGGTTTGGAAGATGGATAGATCTAAACCTTCACCCGAAAAATTTTTATATATTTCGGCTATTGATGGAATTTTAACTTATTATCTAGATTTTCCTGAAAAATACACTTTTAAAGCTATCTATGAAGAAACCTATGAAGAAGCTTTGCAATCTATCTTTTAAAGATCCTTTAGAACGCCATATCGTAGATTACGTTAAAAATTATGGAGGTAAAAAGTGAAGTTGTTTTTTACTTGTGGGGTGATGTTCTCTTTTCTTTTTGGTTGCGCTTCTCTTGGCTATCAATCTCCCAGATATGTGAAGCTAGCAGCAGAAATTACAGAAAAGACGGCACAGAAATTAAAAGGAAAAAAAAATCTTTACCTGATAGGAACAGGTGGAGGAATGATGAATGATATACAGATGATGGCAATGAGTTTTGACTACTATCAAGAAGTGGACCTTAAAAAAGCTAGAGAGTTGCTTGTCTATGCTGTCAATGAATATTTATTGGACATTAATAACAATGAGGAAATAAGACCTTATCTTCATGAAGTTCCTTTTACTGCAAAAAATGTAGAGATAAGAATTTGGGTTTGGAAGATGGATAGATCTAAACCTTCACCCGAAAAAATTTATTATATTTCAGCCATTGATGGAATTCTTAATTACTATATTCGAGGCTTAGAAGAATATTCTCGACAGGCTATTTGTGAAGAAACCTATGAAGAAGCTTTGCAAGCTATTTCTTTTCAAAAATGAATTCGGCGGGATTTATCAATGGGATTAATAATAATAAAATTCAAGCTAGGCTAAGCGCACAACAATTAAGCCAGTATGCTCAAGGAACCAAAATTTATGGCACCCATAATGCGACGAATTTCCCAGTAATCGATGTCTTTGAATGTGCAGCAGGACATATCGGATTTCATACACCACCGGTTCAACTTTTAAAGAACAAGTGGAAGCATCTCATTGCCTCCTATGGACCTCAAGCGAAGTTCTTAGAAATCTGCCACAGTGGAGGAGCTATCCATCTTAAAAATGCACTTTTGACATCTCCAGAATCAGTACGACAACAAATCGTTGCTCTAGCAATTGCTCCTGCTACCATTATTCCAAACGAGCTGTGCTTTTGATACAGATCCTTATCTCAAGAGAAGCCATTATAGCCTTCCAATCTTTCTATTCTTGCTTCTAAAGGAGGATGAGTAGCAAACCAGCGGGTGATGCTACGCTTCTCAGGGGTGGAGATTTTAAATGCCTGGAAAGCTGCAACGGCTGTTTGAGGATCTTGGGTCTGTACATTTTTTTGTAATGCTCTCAAAGCAGCTATCATATTTTCTCTACCTGCTAAAAAAGCACCACCGCGATCTGCTCTAAATTCTCTAAAACGAGAAAAAGCGCAGATGATTAAAGATCCTAAAACCATAAAGATCACTTCAAATAAAAAGACGAAGATCATATAGCTAATATAAGATCCTCCAGAAGAATTGCTCCTGCTTTTGCCAAGTCCTGAACAGATATAGGCAAGCACTCTAGCTAAGAACATGACAAAGGCATTAATAACGCCTTGTAATAAGGTCATTGTAACCATATCCCCATTTTGAATATGAGCCATTTCATGTGCAATAACCCCTTCTAGTTCTTTGTCAGACATACGGTTTAACAAACCTGTTGACACAGCAATTAAACTGCATTTTTTAGTAGGGCCTGTAGCAAAAGCATTTAATTCAGGGGAATTATATATCCCTACTTGAGGGAAATCCGATAGATTTGCATCGCGAGAAAATTTATGCACGATTGTCAATAATCTCTGTAAATTAGAGTCTTTGGTATTAGAATCAATCAGCTGTATTTTCATCATCCAGATAGCGATTTTACGAGAAAGTAAAAGAGAAATAAAGGCTCCTCCCATACCCCATACAAAACAGAAGATCATTAAAGAATAGAGATTTAAACCATAGGATTGTAAATAAGGTTTTATATTAAAAACGCTTAGAAAAAAAGAAAGAGTAATAACAACCAGAAAGTTTACCAATAAAAATAAAAAAACTCTTTTAGCAATGGCCATTTTTTTCTCCTTATACTTCCATCTATTATCTACTTTTTAAGATTGTTATGTCAATAACCTATGTCATATTTTCAGCATGAAATAGGATTAAAAAATATAAATATTTTACATTTTTTTTTAATTTATGGTTTTTTTAAATAACACTGGATTTTCTTCGATTTTTCTTTACATATTAATTACTGTTAAAGCATCTAGTTTCCACGTAAATGTACAACTCTAACGTGGAGTTGTGGTTTTTTCAATATAGATGTCAACCTTGAGAATTATAGATGGTCATTGATCTAAATAGTTTTTATCTTCCAGAAGACAAAGAAAAAGAAGAGGCTGGAGTATTTATTATGATAACTTGTGCTCCGCCATCTGAAGATGGTAAAATGCAAGTGGAAATGACGTATGAAGGAGATCCTTTTGTGCTCTTGTATATTTTAAAAAAAGCTCAAGAGCAATTTGAACAAAATGATGATATGTCTTAGTATTTTTTTTAGAACTTTAAGTTAAGGGTAATAACTCATGCAAACACTTGTTTTTGAAGACTGGTATAAAAATCACCAAGAGAGAATCTTGAGTGATTTTTTTACGTTTTTACGCTTTCCAAGTATTAGCACAAATAAGAAACATGAACAGGATATTAGAAAAACAGCTAGCTGGCTCAGTGAATATATGAAAGGAATAGGGCTAGAGGTAGACGTATGGGAGACTTCTCATTTTCCTGTTGTGTTTGGTTCTTATTTAAAAGCAGGTCCTAATAGGCCTACATTGCTTATCTATCATCATTATGATGTACAGCCAACTGATCCTCTAGACTTATGGGAAAATGATCCCTTTGAGCCAGTTATTAAAGAAAACTGCGTGTATGCGCGCGGTGCTTCAGATAACAAAGGGCAATGCTTTTATTCTTTAACCGCTTTAAAAGCTTATTTGGAGTTAAGTGATCGGATTGAACTAAATATTAAAATAGTAATTGAGGGAGAGGAGGAATCAAGCAGTAAAGGAATAAAGGGGATCCTTAAGACAAAAGCCCAAGAGTTAAAAGCGGATTATCTTATCGTTGTAGATGCAGGAATTTCTCATATAGAGTCTCCTGCGATTACTTTAGGAATAAGAGGGATTCTATCTCTTGAAATAGAATGTAAAAATTCTTTTGTGGATTTACATTCAGGAGTACATGGAGGGATTGCTTTAAATCCCAATCGCGCTTTAGCAGCAATAATAGCAAATATGTGGGAATCTTCTGGTAGAGTAGCAATTCCTCATTTCTATGATGATGTAGAACCTGTAAAGAAATGGAAAGATTCATTGGACATGACTTTTGATCAAGATTTATATACCAAAGAGTTTGGCGTGCATGCTTTTTCTCATGAAGAAGGGTATTCTCTTCGAGAATCAAACTGGTTAAGGCCTAGTTTAGAGGTCAATGGAATGTGGGGAGGGTATATAGAACCTGGCTTTAAAACAGTGATTCCCTCTAAAGCACATGCTAAGATTTCCTGCCGGTTAGTTCCTAACCAGAATCCTCAAAAGATTGCCCAAAATATCGTAGAATATTTCAAAAAAAATGCTCCACCAGGAATCGAAATTTCTGCAGAAATAGGAGAAGGATATAAAGCTTTTTGTTGTTTTCCTGATTCTGTGATTGCCAAAACAGCTGTTTTAGCGTATGAAGAAATATTTAAAAAACCATGCAAATATACTGCATGCGGAGCAACCGTTCCCATCGTAACAGAGCTAGCAGCAGTTAGCGCAGCAGAAACAATACTGATGGGGGTAGGATTACCAACTAATAATATTCACGCTCCTAATGAGCATTTTAGCATGGATTGTTTTAAACTAGGCTTTCTAGTGATGACAAATCTTTTAACTCGATTATCGCAAAGAGTGGAGCAAAGAGAAGAGGATTTATGTGGAAACTCAGCAGAGCAAGAAAGGAGAATAGAGAAACCGTAAATAGCTTGGTTCTATGGAGTAATTTAGGCCTTATGTTTTTCTTAGTAGCTTTAGGCTGTTTACTATGTAAATATACACAAATCTTTTGCTACTTGTTTTTTGTTTCAGTCTTTGGTTTTATGCTAACCTTTTACTGGGAAACTAAAGGATTTTTATGTAGTGTCTGTTTGATTACAGCTATTTTGATTAACTTAAAAGTCCCTAATAGGATTGAACTATGGAATGTTCTTTTTGCTATGTCGATTGTGCTTTCTTGGCTACTCTTGTTGCTAGGTCGTCAAGAAGTTTCTTTTTATTTTAAGAATAAAACCCTTAAAGAACAAGACTTAGAAGCAAAGTGTATATTCCTACAGAAAAAAATAGATCAGCTGCAAGAATTACTCATTTTTAAGAAAGATCTGCAGAAAAAACAGCAAGAAGCTGTATTTTTAAAAAAACAGCTAGAAGAATTAAAAGTTAAGTTATTAAAAGAGAAAAAAGAAAAAGCGATCTGGCAAAAAAGACATTATACAGTCATTCAAGAAATATCTAATCATCAAAATAGAGAAAAAAAGTTGCAGAGTGCATTGAAAAATGCATTTCATATGCAGGCTGAGTCTACAAAGAATTTTCAAGAAAAAACTCATCTTTTAGACCAAACAAGAAAACGTGTCTTTCATTTAGACAATGCATTATTTGTATTAGAAAGAGATTATGTCGAAAAAGAGTTTGATCCTCAAGTAGCTGATTTTATGAGCCATACTATACAGATGCAAGAGATACAATCTAATTTAGAATTTGAAATTTCCTTGCTTGAAGAGATTATTTGTACTGTTTGCAATCAGAAAAAAAAGATAAAGCCCAAACTTACCGCAAAGAAAACCATCTCAAAGATTTTACAAAATATAAGACCTAATCAAAAGTTGTCAAAATCTCGCAGCCCTCTTCTGTAATGAGAAAAGTATGCTCCCACTGTGCGCTTGGCTTTTTATCCACTGTACGCGCTGTCCATTTATCTTCCATGTCGATCACTACATCAGCAGAGCCTGCGTTAATCATAGGCTCTATGGCAAAAGTCATTCCAGCGGCCAAAGGAATCTTGATCGTATTATAACTATGGGGGATTTGGGGAGGCTCGTGTAAATGTATGCCTATTCCATGCCCTACAAATTGACGGACAACAGAGCATTTATGTAAATCTGCATGCGACTCGATTTTTTCAGCAATTTCATAAATGAATAGACCTGGTTTTAAGATGGTAAATACTTCATGTAAGCATTCATAAGATACTCTAATTACTTTGCTTTTTTCTATATCAACAGGTTCAAGAGCAACCATTTTACTACAATCACCATAATAGCCATTTAGAATACAGGTAATATCAATATTAATAATATCCCCTTGTTGTAGAGGGATGTCATTAGGAATT
The DNA here is from genome assembly GCF_901000775.1 of Candidatus Rhabdochlamydia sp. T3358. Taxonomy (GTDB): domain Bacteria; phylum Chlamydiota; class Chlamydiia; order Chlamydiales; family Rhabdochlamydiaceae; genus Rhabdochlamydia. The sequence goes on along the minus strand of NZ_CAAJGQ010000011.1, from coordinate 58,903 downwards.
CCATGACACACAACATCATTAACGGAAGTGCAGATGCTTTTGGGAAAAGGGGGCCTGCCGTATCCTAAAGGAGCGGGAATAGCATTTGCTGCGAGCATTAAGCTATGTGCATAATCATTTAGTTGATTGGTTGTAATACCAACTTTTACTTGAGCACAAGTCTTGCTTAAGATAGTAGCTGCTAAACGACATGAGCTGCGAATAGCTTCAATCTCTTTTTTTGTTTTTAAAAGAATTCCATATTTTTTACGATACTGATAAGAGATTAGCTCTTGCTGAACCTGAATAGTAAATGAAAGAGAATTATTTTGGGCGCACATTTGAAAAAAGAGTATAATCTGGAATTGTCAAAATTTCATAACCGGTTTCGGTAATTAAGAAGGTATGTTCCCATTGTGCACTTGGCTTTTTATCAACTGTTCTGCAAGTCCAATGGTCTTTATCGATATATCCACTGCGTTTACCCGCATTGATCATAGGTTCAATGGTTAAAGTCATTCCAGCTGCTAAAGGAATCTGAGAGTGATTATAATGATGAGCAATCTGTGGCTCTTCATGAAATCCAATCCCCACTCCATGACCTACAAATTGATCTACGACAGAGCAATTTTGAGAAGAAGCATAGGATTCAATGGCTTTACCAATCTCACATAGTTTGTTATTGGGCTTTAAAACCTGCGCTGCTCTGTTTAAGCATTCTAAAGAAACATCAACTACTCTGCGTTTTTCAGCATCAATGGGTTCAAGTGCAACCATTTTACTGCAATCGCCATAGTATCCATTTAAAATACAAGCTACATCGATATTGACAATGTCACCTTGCTGCAACGGAATATCATTAGGAATTCCATGACAAATCACATCATTGAGCGATGTACAAATGTGTTTAGGAAAAGGAGGCTCTCCGTATCCTATACAACAAGAGACCGCATTTTTTTGTTCGAACAGCTCTTTTGCATATTGATCTAGTTCGTTTGTAGTGACCCCTACTTTTGTAATAGAGCAGAGCTTATCTAAAACTGTAGCAGCAAGCCTACATGCATGACGAATGCCAACTATTTGTTCTTCATTTTTTAAAATGATTCCATATTTCTTCAAATACTGTTCTTTAAGGGATTGCTTAGGATAGTGGCATTTTTTCCATTTTTTTTGACTGCCACACCAGCAAGGATCATTACGCGTCATTGTTTAACCTTTAATAACATACTTTTTTTAATAATAACCCGTGAGCTGGGGCGGTCATTCCTATTTGAGTACGATCTTTGCTCATTAAAAAGTTTGAAACCTGATGAGTAGCTAGCTTAGAGCAACCTATATACACTAAGGTTCCTACTAAATTTCGAACCATTTTATAGAGAAAGTGATCTCCAAGAATGATAAACCGCACTCTGTCTTTAGAAAGAGGTGAAATGGATAGCTCTTTTATATCGCAAATCACATTGCGATCCCAGCTAGGTCTTTGATTACAGAAAGCTGAAAAATCATGTTCTCCTATTAAACTGCGAGCTGCTTCTTGCATATCATCAAACTCTAAAAAACGAGGGAAATGCCAAGAAGTTCTGCGAAAAAAAGGATTTTGCACTTTCCCAAAGCACACATGGTACCAGTATTCTTTTTTCACACAGTTTAAAGTAGAGTGAAATTGTACAGGTACTTCTTCTAATTTTAAGACAGAAATAGCTTCATCTAAAAGACTATTTAGAGATCCTTGTAATCTATATAAACAAAGAGAGCTGGTTGTAAGGAAATGAACTACCTGTCCTTTTGCATGTACCCCGGCATCTGTTCTACTTGCTGCAGACAAAACAACATCTTCTTGCAAGATTTGTTGTAAAGCAGTTTGCAAACATTCCTCAATGCTAGGACCCTCATTATTTTTCTGCCATCCTAAATAAGGGGTGCCATCGTAGGCAATGGTCATTTTAAGGTTTCGCTTTGTTTCTATCATAGCAAATTTAAACTGCTTTTAAAAACAGCTGGACTCCTTCTAAGAGCATTTGAATAGCAATCAAAATTAAAATTAAACCCATTAAGCGCTCTAAAGCAGAAATCCCTCTTTTGCCTATTAACTTTTTTAAGTAGCTAGAGGCTAACAAAATCAAAGTTGAAGGGATCCAAGCAATAAAAATAGCGCTAATAATACTAAAATGGCTCTCTGCTTGACCTGCATATAACATCACAGCAGCTAATATAGCAGGCCCTGCTACCAGAGGGATTGCTAAAGGAACGATAAAAGGTTCCTTGTCTACCATATCTGTTACAGGCTCAGCTTGTGAAGGGAAGATCATTTTTAATGCAATTAAAAACAAAATTACTCCGCCAGCAACGATAATAGTGGGTGTTTTAATATTTATGAAGTTTAAAATTACATCTCCTAAGAGTTCAAAAAGAATAATGACTCCCAAAGCAATGAGCATTTCACGCAGAATGATGCGCTGTTGCTTCTTAGGCTCAAAGTTTTTAAGTAAAGAAGCAAATAAGGGGATATTACCAATAGAATCGATCATGAGAAAAAAGGTAAGAGCCATAGAAAGCACTTGAGGATTAGACTTCATAAAACCGTCCTTATATTTATTTTTAGTCTACGTCATTTGACAAATTCCAAGCGATTATAGATTTAAAAAATAAACATAAGAACTGTTTTGTGTTATGAATCACATAAAGGCCCGGTGTAGCTTTCTTTTTATAGGTTTTAAGTTCAGTGGATTTTTTATTGCAAGTTCTGCATGGCGATCATTTAAAACAGCTTTTAAGAACTTTGCGTGAGAGCTCTGGGGTCAGAGAATCTATAGTAGTCGCTATAAGATTTTTATGGTATTCCAAAGCACTTGGGTCTTCTGCATGATTTTTTTCCTCTAATGAAGATTTCAGAGCATTATACAAAAACGACGGGTCAATAGATTTTGTAATAGCTTTTATAACTTTCATGCTATTGTCAGTTAAGCCAGCATTAATCTTAATAATTTTCCATGAAAGCTCTGGTGTCAAAGAGTTTATAATAGCCTCTATAAGATCTTTATAGTATCTAGAGGTTGTAAAGCCTTCTGATTCTATACATTTTTTTTCCAACATAGACTTTAAAGCATCATATAAAAACATTGGGTCAATAGATTTTGTAATAGCTTCTACAGCTTTTATACAATCGTTAGCCAAGGCAGCTTTAAAAACTTCATATAAGCGAGAAGGGTCCTGATCTAATTTAATAGAGTCAATAACAGCATCTAAAATCTCTTTATGACTTTTTAGTACAGGAGCTTGATCTAACCCTGAATTTAAACCATGAACAAGCTGTTTTAGTCCAATTACTTTAAGTGCATTTACTGAGAGAAAGAAATCTATGATGTCTTTATGACCTTCTTTTGCTGCTATCATAAAACATCCTGCAAATTCACTTGGGAAGTCTTCTAGTTTTATATGGAACTGCTCTATCCTTGATTTAATCTCATTAAGATTCCCTTGTCTTGAATCTTGCCATAAGTTTTCATACCAGTTATGCGTTTGATTAAAGATAATTGAGAATGTTGCTTTAGGTGTATTACCAATAGTCATATGAACCTCCTTAACTTAAGGTAAGTAAATATTTTAGTCAGCTCTTTATTTAATGCAAGTTGCTAAATTTGATGAGAACCAGATTAAAAAAAATTGACTATTTTACCCTTCTTTCTATAAATTTTTGAGTATATTTTTTTAATTTTTATGTCTGAATGGCTATTTCTAATTACACAGAAGGGCAAAGGTTTTTTCAAGAAGATGAAACAGTCTTTGTAGATCGATCAATAAAATATCCAGTTTCTGTAAAAGCATTACGAGCATGTCGTTCTTGGCTAAATACAGTGACAGTTGAAAAAAATGCACAACTTACTAAATGTACTGTACAAAGTCTTGTAGTAGGTGGAGACTTGAATGCCCATTCATGTAATTTAACCACGGTAGACGTGGATGGAAAAGCCAGCTTGTATAACTGTTATCAAATGGATTCTATTACAGCCACTGATGATATCAAGCTCATAAATAAGACAGGGAAAATATTTACAAAATGGATAGAAACGCAAAAGAGCGTCAATATTAAAAATATGCATATTGATGAATTAATTTTTAGGTCGGGACATTCAATTATAGATAATTGCGATATATCGTGTATTCGCATCAAAAGACCAGAAAGAACAGAACAGGAATGTATTTTAGAATTTAAAGGGGCTTCTACAGTAGGAAAAATTATTTCTGAAGGCGTGGATGTAGAGATAAGAGGAAAAAAGCTAGAACTTTGAATCTTGTAAGGTGATTCCAATAAGTTTGGATTCTACCTTTATGATTTTGCAAAGGTTTTTTAGGAATTTTTTGAGTTTAGGGTCTTTTAGGTGAAGGATCAATAAAAGGTCTGCATTTTTATTAAAAGCTGCTTTTGTCCAGTTAGCGGACCCTGTGATTAGAATTTCTTGATCTATTACACAAAGTTTATGGTGGAGTAGATGCGCACCTTGACTGGCGCAAACAGCAAGTCCTTGGGATTTTAGCTGGTCTAATGCTTTTTTACTAGCTCCTTTGGCGCTGTAGCCATCTAAGACAATTGTTAGTTTTACGTCGCGATTTTTTGCAGAGATTAGAGCATCGCAAATAAGTGGATGTGTTAAGGTGAACGCTGCTACATCGATTGTTTTTTTTGCTTGGTTAATGAGCTGCAATATACGGCCAAGAGCTTCTTTGCCAGCTGTTGGTAATAAAAAAGCCTCAGCTTGTTGTTGATTTATTTCAAAGGAATAATAGGAGTTAGTCGGGTCTTGAAGAAAACTGGCAAGCGGTGGGTGATATAAGCCAATTACCAGATTGGAATGGTGAAGAAGAGAAGAGGGAGTAAAATTAGCAGAACCTAAAAAAATCAACTCTTTATCTAAGATCAGGATTTTCCTATGCATCAATCCTTTTGTCTTTACTGGGCAGGAAGAGCAATTCTTAAGTTTTTTATTTAGTTTAGGGGATGCTGAAGAGTCGTAGTAGACTTCAATGGGGATATTTAACCCCTTTTGATTGAGTATGTGAATTAAGCTGGTATCTGTTAGCCCATAGATACTTAAATGAACATGCGATTTAGCTTCTTTAATCGATCGATAAAATACAGCTTTAATATCATCTCTTGTTTGGTTGGAATAAAAAGTCAGAGGTTTTTCAATAGAAGGGAAAGTGGTTGTAATCGCAGTAGATACAAGCCAGATAAAAAACAGACAAAGGCTACCTATCAGGAGGGAGAGGGACACTCTAAAAAAGAGAAAACCTGATAGGTTATGCCGAATCAAAAATCTTTTAAAACTTTTCACCTTTTTCGCGAAGCTGACGGACAATAGCAGGCAAGCCATTTTTATTAATTGTACGTAGAGCGTTTACTGATAGAGTTAAACTAATAAAACGATTTTCTTCTGCAAGCCATAAACGTTTTTTAATTAAATTTGGTTGAAAACGGCGTTTTTTAATTCCTGTGATCTTTAAGCCAATTCCCTTTTTTTTCTTTGGAATTCCACGAATTGCATAGGACTTTCCTCGAACAGGGCGCTTACCAGTGACTTGACATCTCTTAGACATCTTTCCTTTACTCCTGTGATTCTTATAAAAGAAAAGATCTTAGCAACTTAAAACTTATTGAACAAGAATATTTCAGATTGCTAGGGTGGATTTAACTTCTAGGAGAAAAATGTGAAAGAGATATATGCAGATTTTGTCGTTATTGGATCTGGTCCTGCTGGACAAAAAGCAGCTATTCAAGCCTCAAAAATGGGCAAAAAAGTGATTGTTATTGAAAAAGATTCTGTATTGGGAGGAGCATCTTTAAACTCTGGCACAATTCCATCTAAATCTTTAAGAGAAGCTATTTTAGACCTTACAGATTTTTATAAAAGAAGCTTTTATGGGAAAAACTGCCCCTTAAAAGAGGTTTCAATTAATGATTTAAACTATCGACTTACCTTTGTTTTAGAAGAACAAAGAAAAATTTTATTAAAGCAGTTTGAAAAAAATCATATTCAAGTCATTCATGGGACAGCTTGTTTTAAGGATGTTCATCATGTCGATGTGCTTAGTTTAGATAAAAAGATTTTATATAGAGTAGAAGGGCAATATTTTTTGATAGCAACCGGTTCTAGGCCACGTAATCCTAATTCTGTTCCTTTTGACGATCAAAAAATTTTAGACTCCACTAGATTGCTTGCTATTGATCATTTGCCAAAAACGCTTATTGTATTAGGAGGGGGCATTATTGGTTCTGAATATGCTAGTTTTTTTGCTGCTTTAGGAACAAAAGTGACTGTTATCGATAAAAAGTCTCATCTGTTACCTCTTTTAGACTCAGAAATTGGTTTGCATTTACAAAAATCTTTAAATGCAATTGGCCTTAAAATGTTGGGAAATAAAGAATTAGATATGATTGAGAAGGAAGATGATTTTGTAAAAGTAACTTTTAAAGATAAAACGCATGTAAAGGCAGATGTGTTATTATATGCCTTGGGAAGAAGTGCGAATGTAGAACATTTGCGTATTGAGAATTTGGGAATCTCTATTGATAAATTTGGCTATATTCCTGTGAATGCTCTTTTTCAAGTTAAAAGATCTGATCACACAACGCTGCGCAATATTTATGCTGTAGGAGATGTTATTGGAGGACCAGCTCTTGCTTCCACTAGTATGGAGCAAGGTAGATTGGCAGCTCGAAATGCTTTTGGTGCAAAAACCCATCATTTTCCTGATTTCTACCCAATTGGCATTTATACAATTCCAGAAATTTCTTCATGTGGCTATACTGAAAATCAGCTTAAAGAACTTGATTTTAGATATGAGATTGGTAGAGCTTACTATTACGAAATTGCTAAAAATCAAATTATTGGAAATGATCCGGGTATATTTAAAATTTTATTTCATTCAGATACATTAGAAATTTTAGGAATTCATATTATAGGTCGAGCAGCAACAGAATTGATTCATATCGGGCAAGTGGCAATGAGCTTTAACGCAAAGATTGATTATTTTATCGATCAAGTGTTTAACTATCCGACTTATGCGGAAGGTTATCGCATTGCAGCTCTAAATGGTTTTAACAAGCTTAAGCACAAAAAGTAGGATATCATGGCAATTTACGATATTTCTGAAGTCACAAAATTAGAATCTACAGAAGAGCCTTCTTCAAGCAAAGAATTCTTTGAAAACACAGAAGAATCGGTAGATAAGCCACTTAAGCAAAAAGACCGCATTTTTTCGGCGATTTTAGCGCGCTTGTTTTTTGTACTTTTGTTTTTAGGGGATTGTCTTTGGATTATTTATGCATTGTTATTATTTACCGTATCAGGAGTTGGGATGCTGCTCAGTTTAGGGAAGGTTAAGGGCTTCTCTAAGCTTAACGCAACAGCACGGCTTACTATCAAAAGAGCTATGGTCTGTGGGATCTCTTTGTTTATTGCCTTATTTAATCCTGCATTTGGGATTATGATTGCTTGTACGTATTTTTTAATGTACGACAAATCGGGAATCGAAGAAGTGATACCTTCTTCTCTGCGCTCACAATTTAGCGATTTTTTTCAAAAAAATAAGTGATCCTTCCTAGTTGCTATTTCCTAGAGAGAAACCCAAGGCTATGGTAAAATAGACTCAATTTTTTTTTACAGGAGAACTATTTTACCCATGACAAAAGGCTGCCCTCAAACGCGCTTAGCCATGCTGTGGACAAATCTTGCTAGTGAGCCTCTTGTGTCGTTATATACCCTTTTGCCATTCATCTTGCGTAAAGAGTATGTGGCAAATGTATTCCAGCTTTCTATTTTTCTCACATTGCGTCCTGTTTTATCTCTTCTTTCTTTTTGCTGGAGTGCTTATTTTAAGAAAGGGAGATCTCACTTAATAGCTAATTTGGTAGGTGCTTTCCTTTTGACCTATTTACCCTTTATTTTTTTGCCTTGGATAGAAAATTTTTCTTTTTTTCTATTTGCCGCTGCTTCTTATCAATTATTCAGTAGAGCTGCTATTCCTTCCTTAATGGAAATTATTAAATGCAATATTCCTAAAAAACCAAGAGAAGATGCTTTCTCTCTCTATTATCTATTCGGTTTTATCGAATCAGGTATTTTAGGGCTTTTGTTCGCCTATCTTCTGCGCTCTCACATTATGGATTGGAAGACTCTATTTTCTTGCGCTTCGTTTCTTGGACTGAGCAGTATTTTATTTTTTAGAAGAATCCCTGTAATAGAGGGAAAAAAAGTTGACCAGCCAAATTCTATACAACCTTGGAAGGAAAGCTTTTACTTATTGCATAAGCATAAGAACTTTCGCTATCTACAATGGATTTTTATGTTTGGAGGCAGCTCTTTAATGTTAATGGGGCCTGCGTTTTCTAGCTTTTATGTAGATACCTTATCTCTATCTTATACAAACATGGCAACAGCACGCTTTGTTTTTATGGCCTTAGGTGTAGCAGGATCTACCTTCTTATGGAAAAAAGGATTGAGAGTGTGCGACATTCTTAAACTCAGTCTATGGGTCTTAATTGGAATGGGAATTTTTCCTATTATGCTCCTTTTTGCTCAACTACATATTGCTTTTCTCTATCTAGGTTTTATGTTGTATGGGGTAGCTCAGGCAGGAAGTCATTTGATTTGGAATCTCTCTGGTACAATTTTTGCAGGAGAGCACGATAGTTCTCCTTTTACAAGAGTTAATATTTTACTGATTGGCATAAGAGGGATTGTTATGCCTTTATTAGGAGGACTTTTATGCCAGCTTTTTGGCGATGTGTTCGTGCTTGTTTTAGGGGGAGGCCTTTGCTTAATGGGCCTTCTATTTGTTACAAAAATTGCAAAAATTAGAGTAGCTAACTTGACCCGGTTGCGAGATTTTTAAGCGCAATGAATCCATTTTCATCCACTATCAATGTAATTTTGGAATGATTGGTAATTTCGTCTTCTAAAATAGCATTAGAAAGTAGGTTGACCACTTCTTTTTGAATTAAGCGTTTTAAAGGACGTGCTCCATAAATAGGATCATAGCCTGTTTTAGCAAGCAGTGCTTTTACCTCATTTGTATAGTCCAATTCCACTTCTTTTTCTGCTAAGCGTTCTCTTATTTTTTGAAGCTGAATCTCTACAATTTGTTCCATATCTTTTTCTTGTAGAGGTAAAAAGGGGAGTATTTCATCTAAGCGATTGAGAAACTCTGGACGAAAGTAGGCCTTTAAAACGGGTTCTAATATTTGTAAAAGCTCTTCTTTAGAAGGCTGCTTTGTTTGCGTTTGGAGATAGGTATTTAATACCTCCGATCCTAAGTTAGAGGTCATGATAAATAGTGCATTCTTACAATTCACTTTTCTGCCTTTACTATCTGTAATGTGGCCTTCATCAAAAACCTGTAATAATAAATTAAAAACCTCCTGATGCGCTTTTTCGATTTCATCAAATAAAACCACAGCATAGGGACGACGACGCAGCTTTTCTGTTAACTGTCCTCCTTCTTCATAGCCGATATAGCCAGGAGGAGATCCAATTAATTTTGCTGTTGATTGCTTTTCCATGTATTCAGACATATCAAAGCGCAATAGTGCATCTTCTTGATTAAAGAGGATTTCTGCAAGTGCTTTAGCAAGTTCTGTTTTACCCACTCCTGTTGGTCCCATAAATAAAAAAGCACCAATAGGTCTTTCAGGGTCATTTAAACCAGACCTGGACCGGCGAATGGCTTCACTAATTGCTTTTACTGCAAAAGATTGCCCTACGACCTTTTCATTAAGCAAGGTTTCTAGATGCAAAAGTCGCATCTTTTCTTCTCCTAGCATTCGCTGCACAGGAATACCTGTCCATTTAGCTACGATTTCTGCAATTAAAGGAGCATCTACTTCTTCTTGCAAAAGTCGATGTGGAAGTTCTCTTAAGCTCGCTTGAGCCTGCTCTAATTCTTGTGTCATTTGTGGAATAAGACTATATTTTATCTCTGCAGCTTTGTTGTAATCGAATTTGCGTTCTGCTTCTTGTTCTTGAAAACGAAGATTTTCTAAAGCGTTTTTCTTTTGTTTTACTTGTTCGATAAACTGCTTTTCTAGGTTCCATTCATTAGTTAGAAGGGAGAGTTCTTCTTTAATTTGTGCAATGAGCTCTTGTAGTTTTTTCCCCTCTGTTTGCGCAACAGCGGAATTTTCTCGTTTTAATCCTTCTTGTTTTACGATGAGAGAAGACAGCTCTCTTTCCTTAATATCTATTGGTAAAGGACGAGAGCTAATTTGCATGCGGATCACGCTGGCTGCTTCATCGATTAGATCAATAGCTTTATCGGGTAAATAGCGATCCGAGATGTAGCGAGCGGATAAGAATACAGCTGCATGAAGCGCTTCTTCTGTAATTCTAACCCCATGATGAATTTCATAGCGCTCACGTAATCCTCTTAAAATGGCAATGGCATCTTCTAATGAGGGCTCTTGAACAAGAATGGGCTGGAAACGTCTTTCTAAAGCAGCATCTTTTTCAATATACTTTTTATATTCACTAAGCGTCGTAGCCCCAATGCAATGCAGTGTTCCTCTTGCTAGAGCAGGTTTTAATAGGTTGGCTGCATCCATTGCTCCTTCTGTAGCTCCTGCTCCAATCAGCGTATGCATTTCATCAATAAATAGAATAATTTGCCCTTCAGCTTCTTCAACTTTCTTTAAAATGCTTTTTAACCGCTCTTCAAACTCTCCACGAAATTTAGTGCCTGCGATTAAGCTACCCATGTCTAAGGCAAAGAGTTCTCTATTTTTTAAAGCATCTGGAACATCTCCTTGAACAATTCGCAGGGCTAATCCCTCTGCTATAGCGGTTTTTCCAACACCTGGTTCTCCAATCAATAATGGATTATTTTTAGTTCGCCTACTAAGAACTTGCATAGTGCGTCTGATTTCTTCATCTCTGCCAATGACAGGATCTAATTTTCCTTCTTTAGCTAATTGAGTAAGGTTTTTACAGTATTTTTCTAGTGCATTATATTGATCTTCTGATGTAGGAGAATCACTATGCATATTACCTCTTAAATTTTTAAGATAGCTTTCTAGTTGTTCCAATGATAGCTTAGATAACTTTTTCCAACTAGCAAAGGGTTCTTGAGCAGATTGCCAGAAAGCATAAAAAAAATGTTCGCTACTTATGTAGGAATCCCCCCATTTATCCGCAAGTTCTTGAGCACTTTTAAGCGTTTTTTGTAATGAGGAGGAAAAGGAGGGTTCTGTTCCTGGTTTAGTAAACTTAGGAAGTTTGCTTAAAATCTCTTCCAACTGGCTAAGAAGCGTTTTGGGGTTTAATTTCAAGGAAAGAGCAATAGAATAAAAAAGGCCCTCTGTATTTTCAAAAAAAGAGTATAATAAATGGTTTTCAGTAACTTCTGTATGTAAGTGTTTTTGAGCATAGAGAAGAGCTGCTTCAAAAGCCTGTTGGACTTTTTCTGTAAATTGGTTAGGCATTCCCATAAACCTCTATAACTTAGGATTTTTGACTAATTTAAAGAAATAAATAGGTTTTTGTCAAATTGTTTTTAAACTAGGTTATTAAGCTTACTAGTTTTTTATTATTAAAAAATGAAAATACTATGTTATAATAGTGTCATGATTATTAATTATAATACAATTACATCTAAATTTAATAGAGCTAAAGCGGCTTTGGCCATAGGGGCAAATCAAGGCGGTTCTCAAGCGTTAAGAGCTTGTAGGTCAACGGCTAATATTGCTAACGTTGCTTTGAGAAAAGCAATAAAAACCCCTTTTCTATTGAAAAATCTGTTTAGTAAAAAAGAGATTGTAAAAGATGCTCCTTCCCTTACAGAACAACAAGTTACGGTGGATCCTCTTCAAGGTCCTAATCCTTTTATAAAGGATATTTCCCAAAACCTTAAAGAAGCAGCTATTCTTTATAAAAACCTTACCAAAAAAGCTGGCGATTTAGCGGAAAAAACAGTAAATCAAGTAGGCTATTCATTGGAAGAAACGACCAACCAAAAACTCTCTATAGACAGCCTTCCTTCTTTAGATCAAACCGATTTTGAGAAATTACTAGGCCTTTCATTACAGGTAACACAAAAGTTCTTTCCTAAAGAATTTTTAAGTCTTACTGGTAGAAATGAGAGTGAAAAAGAAATTACAAAAAAACTAGAGGAGCTCCTTGCTTGTTTACAGTATCTTGAAATCCCTTGTTTTAAGCTATCTAAAACCTTTATTCTATCAGATGTAGATAGTCTGATCAAACAGTTAAAACTCATTGATAAAGGCATGCAGGCGTTTGTAAAAAAAGAAACAGATCTTTCTGAGAATAAATGCAATATGTTGATGAATGCTCTTGGGTCTATAAGCGATCTGCAAAGTCTTTTAGAAAAGTATCAAAAAGATGTAAATGAGCCTATAGAAGAAAGGGATAGAACATTTACTAAAGAACTCATCAAAAACAATCCTTTAGTGGTTAAAGTAGTTTCTCCTGCAGTAATAGCAATAGGATCGATAGTCACTCCTTTCATAACTATTGACTGTGTGCCGTATATGGTATCAAATGCGATTAGTTTACTAACAAATGTTGTACATGTAAACACACCTTTGATGCCTGTTTTACAAAATGTAACAATAACAACAGCTTCTTGTGCTTTAGCAGAGGTTCATTATACTGATGAAGAGGATCAAGAGGGGTATTCAAGATATATGATAAATATTTTGGCTAGTCAAGTGTTTATGTGTGCTTTTGCTTACGTTGGAGCGCGTATGTGTGGGAGCAAAGCAAAAGTAAAAGAATTTGTAGAGCAAAGAATTTCTAGCTTATCAGTGTATAAGATATGTAATTACAGCTTGGATTATTTAAGGTTTCCTTTTTGGCTTAATAAAGCTGTTTCTTCAACTGCAAGCAGCTGTACAAATCCTCTGCTTAATCTATTTACTGAAGAAGATCCTACTTAAACTCTTCCTGGTAAGGCATAGTATTTTTCCTTACAGGTTCTTTTGATTTTTGCATGGGATTGGAGCTGCTTTTTCTAGCTCTTACACTCATTTGAGTCCTTGTATTTTTCAATAAAAATGGATAGGTAGGGTTGGTGCTTTTCTCTATTTGTAGGGGAAAGGGGGTAATCCAAACCGCAGAAATATCAACATCCTGAGGGTGTACTTCCCAGATAGAACCGTCAGAAAGTTGTAATTTTTGTCCATTATCTATGTTAATCGATAGAGAAAGAGGCTCTTGATCCTGAGAGGAATGTTCTTCTTTAGCTATAAAATGATCATTCAACCAAGTTTCCAAAGCCAGCTTTTGCTTACGGTTAAGCTTTGTTACACCGGTTTTACGTTGGTCTTCTTGGTTCATTGCCTGATCTAGTATGATATTTGCACATAATAAACAGGGAATGCACACTAAACTGCTTAAAAGAAAAAAATACATAGAAGCCTCTCTTGTTTTTAGCCTTTCTTTTTGTACCTTATTTTAATAGGCTTTTTCAATAAAAATTTATTCATTAATTCAGGAAGATGGCTAAGCTATTAAGGGAAAGTTATTTTTAGAATTTTATAGACTGAAAATATCTTTACATCGTATAACGTTTTTGGTTTTTAAAAATAACGAGAGTTTAAGTATGCTTTCCTCCTTTGAATCACTCAAGTTTGATGCTTCACCTTATAGTTACATGGATATGTATCAGCAACCTTCTATCTCTTTTAAAAGAATATCTGCTTTTTTTAGAAACGCTAAGGTATCAGTAAGAAATATATTTGCTTCTGAATACAAAATTTCTTGTTTTACAAGTAAAGAGATTTTTTTAAATTTAGATTTAACAAAACGACTAAAGGAGTTTGAACAAGAGATTTACTACAAAGATCAAGAGGTTTTTAAAATTGAACATGGAAAAGATAATGCAAAAGGATATTGTGGTTTTTTTAATACACTAAGTGAGTCTGGTAGATCCTTTTTTTATGTTGCAGAATGTAAAAAAAATAAAACTGTTACAAAAGTCATAAAAGGAGAAGAAAAAACCTTCTTCAGAAAAAAAAGAGAAATTGCAGCTATAGGCTGTTGTGTATTGAGAACACTTAAGACGCGTAATGGAAATTCTATTAAAGCTTGGTATATTTGTGATTTAAAGGTGGCAGAAAATCATAGAGGAGAACATCTTCCCACGTCTCTTATAAAAAAAGCAGCCTGGCGTTTTTTACAATGTAGAAGAGGTTTTGGAATATGCATAGATGAACCAGATGGAAAGATGTCGAAATCTGCTCAAATTGGCATGCAACGCAGCCTTTTTTCTGGTTTATTGAAAGCAACACATTTTAATCAGTATAAATTGAGTGCAAAACAAATTCGGGATCATCACGAAGGTATAAGAAGAGTTTTTTGTGAAAGTAGATTTATGAAAGAAAAAGAAGATTTAATTTTTGTGTCCAATGAAGGGTTAAAAGATTTTCAATTAATAGACATAAAAACAGGGGGGAGTAAACGCATGAAAATTCTGCATGCAAAACCAGGTTCTATAGAACAAGGCGAACCACAAGAGGGATATGATCATGTATTTTCTGCTGTAAAAGGTACCCCTTTAGATACTTGTTTGCGAAATATAGATAAGCCTTCTTTAACCGGTCGTTATATTAGTTTTGCTATGAAAGAAGTGGATTTTAATCAGATAACTTCAGCGGAGATTTAAGCTCTTTTAAACTATAGGAAAAATATGAATTTTATTAATAAAATAGCCTCATTTGTTGTGTGTATTTTCGTTGCCCAAACCTCGCTGGGTTTTGCTGAATCTCATGTAGATCACAATGAAAACGATTTTCAGAAAAATTTTGAAGATGCAACGACTTGTTGGCTTCGAGCTCTTTTAAAAAAATCATTGCAAGAGGCCATATACGATGATCTTGAAGAGGTTATAACCCAAGATGAGCTTCTAAGCATGTTTCAAGATTCTGATTTTCAAAGTAAACTTCGAACTCATTTCCAAAAAATGCTTCAAGATTTTGTACCGCAAACTACGCTCCAAGAGGATGAGCTCGAACCCCAACTCCGATCAACTCTGCAAAGTGCTTTGCAAAATACTTTTCTAGATGAGTTCCTAGAGAGTTTTTTTACTGGCATGCAAAACGCATTCGAAGAAAAAGCTGATGATGAAGACTTTGCGTTCTCCAATGAAATTCAATCTATTATTCAAGATCCTGAATTCAAACAGGATATTTTAGCTGTAATTCAAGATCCTGTGATTCAAGTTGCTCTCCAAACCAATCTCCAAGATCTTGAATTCCAAAGGGCTCTTCAAAATAGTCTTCAAAGCGATGAGCTTTTGCATTCGATGATCCAGCTGCAGTTCCAATCTGTAATTCAAGAAGATAGACTTTTATCTGTAATCCAAAATGTACTCCAAGACCCAAGGTGGCCTGTTATAGTAAAGTAGTATTTTTTTTTAAATGCCTTAATAAGTGATCTTGTTTTCGATGTTGAGGATATTAATATTGAAGATCCTCAAGAGATGTTAAAAGATGGTGTTCCAGATGGACTTTGTAGAATGGCATCAAGAAAAGAAGAATTGGAAAATCCTAATGAATTTGAAAACATGCTACAAAGGAACTTTCTGCTGAGTGTAAGTCAAAAAGAGCAGCAGGGAGAACAACAGTTTCCCATCTTGCAAGACGAAGAAGAACTTGATTAATCTTTAAGTTTTTATAGAGGGTCTGGACAAAGTCTTTTTAAATGAACGTGTAGTTCTTTAAGCACTTTAGGGCGATGATTTCTTTCTTGGGTAAGTCTATTGGCTTGGTGCCAGTATTTCCAAGCACGATTAAAATCAAGGCGTTGTAGGGATAGGATGGTTAAATAATAGGCAACGGTGGCATTGGTGGGGTCTAATGCATAATAGGTCTCTAGCGTTTGCATAGCCTCCATTGAACGATTGAGTTGTAGCCAGGTAGTGGCTAATTGAAAAATTCCAGCGCGATATTTAGGGAAACGCTTTAGTACTTCTTTTAAGGTTTTTTGTTTGTGTATAATGGAGTCTCTAGTTTCATCAACGTTTAAAAATACAGCGCGAATACCTTCTGCATCTATTCTTTTTTTTAAGTAATCTTCTGGAATTGTTTCAGCTGATACAGATTCTTCAAAAGTCAGGTTTCGAATCTCTTGTAATATTTTTTTTCCCTGCGCTTTTTCTCCTATTAATAGATAGTTGATTCCTAAAAACATTTTAAGTAGGGGATCTTGAGGTAAAAATAATTGGGCTTTTTTATATAGATTTATGGCTTGTTGATAATCATCTTTTTGCCAGAATACAGATGCTTGGTTGATAAAAGCTAAGCCGATCACTTCTTTAATCGTGCGTTTTTGCAAACTACGATTATTAATTCCTAGATAATCTTCGGAAGGTAGATCAATACCTCTAGAAGTTGTTTCAATATTAATTACACGTTCTTTATCAGGATAGCTTAGGTAGATATGGCCGGGTGGAGTAATAATGTTTAAGTTGAGATCCAACCTTTGGGCTAAACATAAATAGAGGATAGAAACCCCTAAGCACACCCCTTGGCGGTTATCTAGCACAGAAGGTAGAAAAGTATACAGATCGATATCGTGTGCATATAAAGAATGGGGAGGAAAGCGAAATTGCATTTGTTGAAAGATAAAGTCATTTAAGGCGCGGATCTTTTCTAGATCAGAAGAATCAGGAAAGAGGCGTGTTAAAATCTGAAGAGCCATTAGGTCTAACATGGTTTCATATTGTTTAATATACTCCAGATTTTCCGTGTCGGATTGAAAAATCAACAATGCTCGTGCCAGATCTATTTCTTCTGAAGGGGTTTTAAGAACATCTTCTTTACAGGTAAGAGATACACCTTTTTTTTTGCGGTTGGCTAAATTATGGGCGATTGCTTGAATCAGCTGAAGTTGTTCTTGATTGAGCATTACATTTGGTTCAAAGGATTGTCTGGTAATCAGAGAGATAATTTCCTTGAGATCAAGAGTAGGTAATGGCGTATTTTGTTGATGAAGTGTTCCTTGACTTAAGAGTTGCCAAGCATGGTTGAGCGCTGCTTGTCCTTCTTTAGAATCTGAGTAGAGCTCATAAAAAGCCACATGCTGCATGACAGATTTAGGATCTAGGCTATTATACAGTGCTTTAAGTTGATTGGTATGTCCATAGAAACCAATGATAAGAAAAAAAAGTAAGAGGATTTTCATAGAACCTCTGTGGGAGGAGCTGTAGAAAATGCTAAATTTTGCAGGATAGAGCTAAGTCCTTGATGAGAGATCAGTGTCTCTACAGAAGGACGAAAGCGAAAAGTCCAGTTTGTAGATAACACTTTGCCAGGGATATTGATGCGATCCTCTGATGGGTTATCCCAGCTTAAAGAAGGAAATAGACTTAAATATTCTTGTAGTAAATTGATATGAAATAGACTAGGAGTGTGGTGACTATCCCATAAGACCTCTAAGCGTTGCTTTTGTGATAAGATAGGAGAATACGTCCAGTTTTTTGCCTCTGCAAATAGCTTTGCTTCTTCGGGGCATTCTTGCCACCATAATGTGAGCGTTTCTGAATCATGAGTAGAAACGGTGGTTAAGCTGATGGGGGTATATTCTTCAAAGGGAATAAAGCTGCCATCTTCTTCCCATCTTCTCTCCCAACGCAGGACTTTAGTACCGCAAATGCCTAACTCTTCTAAGCAAGGGCGTATAAAACTAGCTACAACTCCTAAATCCTCTGCAATAGGGAGCATTGTCGTATTTGAAATAAGGGTTTTGAGCATTTCTTGCCCTTGTATAGAAGCTTGAGCTTCATTTGCAGGAATAAAATACCCCTCTTGAGCAGGGTGGTTTAAAGGGATAGCCCAAATGCGAAAAAATCCTAAAACATGATCAATGCGGAAAATACTAAAAAAATTTTCCGCAAACTTCAACCGTTTTATCCACCAATCAAACTGGTTTTTACGCAATGCATCCCAGCGAAAAAGAGGGAACCCCCAATATTGTCCTTCTGGATTAAATATATCAGGCGGAGCTCCTGCTGCAAAATTAAGATCAAAATACTCTGGATATTGCCATACATCAACGCTTTCTTTACTAATTAAAATAGGAATATCTCCCATCAGAAAAACATGACATTCATCTGCATGGGCTTTTACTTTTTTCAATTGCTCATAACAGAGAAACTGTAGAAGACTATAAAAAAGTATTTCTAAGCGATGCTTGAGGAGTAATTCTTCTCGTTTTTCTTTAGATAGAAACTGCAATTCTTGTGGCCAAGTAGCACAAGGGGTATTGCCTAGTTGATCTTTTAAGATTTTAAATAGAGCATAAGATTGTACCCAGTGATTTTCTTCGCAGAATTGCAAGAATGCAGGACTATTTGTCATTTCAGTTCCCACCGCATCAAAATAAGCGCGTAGCCAAAGTAATTTATGAGCTAATACATCTGCGTGAGGTACCTTAGGACTTAAATTAAATTTACGAAAGTCTGCGAGTTTCTCTTTGAGGTCTGGGATTTTTTCCATAAGCGGAAGGGCATATAAGGAGAGATAGATAAAGCTCAAAGCACAGGAGGAATTGGGGTTATAGGGGCTGGGATCATTATCCGTGGTATTTAAGGGAAGTAGCTGAATCACATCAAATCCCATCTGTTTACACCAATCAATCATAGGAATCAGATCAAAAAACTCACCAATCCCGCAGCTTTGTGCACTATGTAAGGCTGATAGGGGTAGATTGATTCCGTGGTGGTGTTTAACAGCAACTTTTTCCCATTGCTTACCTGTAATAGAAGAGAGAGGATTCATATATTTTTAAGGTTTTAGATCAAAGGGGCTTAATGGTTTTTGTATGGTCTCAGGAGAAAGATTACTAGTCTGACCAGTTGCAATGGCTTGTTTCCAAGCTTGGGCTTTTGCCATAAATAGATGAAGAAAATCCAGAACCTCTTTTGCTGTTAAAGGATGGAAATTAAGGTTAGCAAATAAAACCAATTGATTGTTACGCTCAGAAAATCCAAGTGTTCCAGGTGTGCTAAGATCTGCATTGGTTTTTAGAGCATCTCTTAAGACATTTTCACGAAACTTCCCAGGAGGGATTTCAGAGAGGAAGCTAAAGAAGAGGAGTTTTTCTCGGTTAGCATCAGGCTCTAGCTGCACATGCAAGGTATCCTCTATATTGAGCTTGCAGGCCCCTCGTTTATCAGGAGAAAGGTGCGTATCCAATAATAGACTTAAATCATTTAACAGTTGAGCAAATGGATCCATCATGATTCTTCTTCCTCATCTTCTAACTGGTCATAAAGATCTTCTAGCCCATCGACCATAGCATTGCTAAGCTCTTGTCTATGTTGGTTGTTTCTATACAATCTTCCGCTCGTTTCTCTAAGACCTCTGTGATATAAAGAGAGCAAGGTGATATCTCCTGTAATGGCTAACATCCATTTTTTGAGATACTGCTGAAGAATTTTATCCCCTGAAGGATAACGATCTTGCAGAATCTCCATAAATTGTTTAGCTAGCTCTTCAAAGGTCAGTAAATCCGATAGGGTAAGCCCCTGGCGTTTAAATTCAGTAGCAATAAAGGACATACGAGATTCAAAAAACCGAAAAATCCCTAAAATGGCTTGTAGTTTACGCGCTTCCGTGAGTAAATTATGCAGCTCTCCACGATCAATAGAAGAGCCTTTTGACTTTAGGTCACTACCTAATGAGTGTAGAATAAAGGCGATGACCAGTTTCATTTTATCATATTTAAACATGGATAAAAGAGTATTAAAAAGAGTATTGCAATCTCTGGGATTTCCTGTGATTTCTCGATATAGAGCACGCAGCCCAATCGAAGTTTCTAGGCCTTGTATAGAAAATTCTAATACTTGCCCTGCTATGTTTTTCCCAGCTTTAATTTCCCGACTGTAGAAATTATTTAATTGTTCTCTAGCAAGTGCTGCTTGCTTAGACAGCTCTCCTGTAGATGTTCGAAGAACAAAGTCCAAAGCTTCATCAGCTAAGAAATGATCGGGATAAATTTCTGCAACTTTTCTCTGTATATCCTCAGAAGTGTCTTCTTCTTGCAGCCTTGAGCGTAAAAGTCTAAGAGATCTTGCTTGCAGTTCTGGATTTCTTTGCTGAAATTCCTCACTGATCTCTTCGATTTGCTCTATTTCTCTAACTTGCTCTTTTTTTTCTGCGCGTTCTTCTTTAGGAGATCTTCTTATCCGTGTCTCTAAGCTTTGTGCTTTTCTCATGAAACCTGATAGGAAAGTACCTTCTTCCGTCCATTCTTGTAAATCTTCACTAGCCTCTTGTATAATATCTGCTTTTTGCCTAGCTAGTTCAGCTTCAGCTGCTTTTTGCGCTTTAGAAGCATCGCTACGAGAAACACCATCAATATGATTTGGATCTGCCATAAATGATCTCTTCTATGAAAGTTGAACCCGACCTAAAGGTTGGACACGGATTTCAGGTACAATTTCTTGATAGGAAATGACTGCCATATCGGGAAATTCTCCTTCGATTAATTTGCGCACAAATCTTCTTACATCAATAGCAGTCAGTAATACAGGTGGTTGTCCTCCCACAGGAACCGGTGTAATTACATTGCGCATCGCTTGTAAAATGAGCTGTACGGAGTCAGGATCGAGTGCTAAATAAGATCCTGCTGAGGTTTGTTTGATAGCTCCTCTAACCATATCTTCAATCTCTGGATCTAATGAATAAACAGATAGGATGGATTGCCCTTGAGAGTATTTGAAACTGATATAGCGTTTTAAAGAAGATCTAACGTATTCAGTCAGCAAGACGGTATCTTTTTCTGATTGGGCCCATTCTGCTAAGGCTTCTAAAATAGTGCGTAGATCGCGAATGGAGATCTGTTCTTGAATCAGGCGTTTGAAAATTTCAGTCAGTTTTTGTAGAGGAACCAAGCGTGTTACTTCTTTAACTAGATCGGGATAAGATTTTTCAATGAATTCTAAAATACCTCGCATCTCTTGAATTCCTAAAAAGTCTGCTGCATGTTGGCGATAAAAATAAGAAAGATGCAGGATCATCACATCTAAGGGTCTCCAAAATTTAATACCCGCCTTCTTTAAAACTTCTTGGTAGCGATTTTCGACCCAAACAGATGGCTGACCAATCGAGTTTTTGGTTGTGCTAAAGGCAATATTATAACGGCGCAGTGTTTCTGGATTTTCCGTTGTTAAAAGTGCATTTTCTACAATTTTACCTCTAACGGTTGGCACTTCATTTAAATAGATAGCGTATTCATCAGATTCTAAAGTTGGTGAGTCAGTACGTACATGTACTCCGGGAAAACGCACCCCTAAGTCTTGATAAAGAGCAAGGCGCATTTTAGGAATCATATCCTCTACAAAAGTAGAGCCTTGTTTCTCTTTGCGAATCACAGTAGAAAGAGATTTACCTACCTCTAAAACAATCGGAAGGGTCAATGCATAATCATCTGTTCCTCCTCGGATCATAGAATGCCCTTCTACATCGGTATCCATCTTTGCTGTAGAAATGCCACCTTGGGCCTTAGCAGTGGCTTTATTAGCGTTATACCAGACCACAAAACCAACTGTACCTAACGAAAGGGAAATGATGATAAAGATCAGCGTGGGAAAGCCTTTAATCAATCCCATTAGGAAGATAACTGCAGAAGCAATCATGATGGCTTTAGGTTGGCCGAGCAGCTGCGTGGAGATTTCTTTTCCTAAATGAGAATCTTTTTTCTCTGAAGAAACACGAGTTGTTACGATACCGGCTGTCAAAGAGATAAGCAGTGAGGGAATTTGTGCGATTAAACCACCGCCTATAGAAAGAAGAGTATAGGTTTTAGCTGCTTGAAGAGCTGTCATATTGCGCATCGCAACCCCGATAATCAAGCCTCCGATGATGTTGATTAATGCAATGACAATCCCTGCAATAACATCTCCCTTAACGAATTTCATCGCTCCGTCCATAGCTCCATACATCTGGCTCTCTTTAGAGATGGCTAAACGCAGCTCTCTTGCTTGATTAGCATCAATGACACCGCTTCTCATATCTGCGTCAATGCTCATCTGTTTTCCAGGCATCGCATCTAAAGTGAATCTAGCGGCAACTTCAGCGACTCTCTCAGCACCTTTGGTTACAACGATGAACTGTACAATGGTAATGATTAAGAAAACAATTCCTCCAACAACGAAGTTTCCTCCAACAACGAAGTTTCCAAAGGTATAAATGATGTGTCCTGCATATCCATGGAGCAAAATTTGCTTGGTTGCAGAGATCTCTATCCCCAAACGAAATAAGGTAGTAATCAGCAACAAAGAGGGGAAGATCGAAAGATTTACCGCCTTAGGAATATAGAGAGCGACCATCAATACAGTGATAGAAACAGCTAAATTGATAGCAATTAAGTTATCTAGCATGTTTGGGGAAACAGGGATAATGATCACCATGATTAACATGATGATGAAAAGAGCTAAAATAATATCACTGGATGAATTAATGATATTTAAAGCTCTTTGGCTACTTAAGGCGCGCGTAATTCTATTTAGCAAATCTCTCATGTAAATAACTCCATTCCCGATGTCTCTAATGATTCCAGTCCTTCTAACCACCTTAGGATTTCTGCTATAGCTTGATAGGTCTCTTCAGGTATATAATCACCAATTGATCCTTTTTCAAAAAGGATTTGTGCTAAAGGTACATTCCGCATAATAGGAATATTATTTGCTTGAGCTACCTTAATAATCTGATCAGCAACTAGACCCTTGCCCATTGTGATAATTCGAGGGGCAGGCTCTAGAGAAGGATCTGCTTCTGATTTATAGTCAATGGCTACTGCAATGTGTATGGGATTAGTAATAATCGCTCTTGCTCTTTTAGCAGAAGGTGGGCCTTCTTGATAAGCGATTTCCTGTGCGGTTTGCCGCCTTTTGCTTTTAATATGAGGATCTCCTTCTGTGTCTTTATACTCCTGGCGGATCTCAAATTTTTCCATCATCATCTCTTTAGCAAAGGTTCTTTTTTGAAAAGCGAGGTCAAATATAGCAATGGCTAGAAAAAAGATCCCTATGCGAATAATTACCTTATTTAGAAAATTCGTAAAGACTAAAGCACTCGCTTCTACAGGAAGTGCAGCCGTAGACACAATATCTGGTAGGATATTCCAAACTACTGAGTAGATAATAATTAAAGCTCCTAAGATTTTTAGAATAGACTTAGTAAGCTCTACAAGTGTTTTTAACTTAAAAAGGTTCTTAAGATTGGTAACAGGATTTAATCGCTTGATATCCGGCTTCATTGCTTGAGAAGCGAACATAGGTCCAATAATCAAAAAGTTCACTAAAACACCAGTACAAGCTGTTATTACTATAATAGGAACACTTGTTTGAAAGATCACTAAGATGGCTTGTTTAATAATTCCTGGGGCTCGATTGGGTAAATCGATTTGAGTTTTAGAAAGATTAAACATAGCAATCATGTAATTTGCAAGCAGTTTAAAGAGATAGGTAGCGCTTATAATGGTAGTAGCTATAGACACTACAAAGGTAAAAGCAGCAGGGAAGTCTTGAGACTTGGAAACCTGTCCTTTTTTACGCGCATCTCGCAATTTCTTTTGCGTTGCCTTTTCTGTTTTTTCGGCCATGAGAAAAAAATCCTGTAAAACTTCTTAAAAGTTTTGTAATCGAAGTGAATCTATACTGGCAATATCCCTTAGCGTCAAGAAAAAAAACTAGATAGTATGTTGAACGCAGAACAAGCTTACATCCAAGCCCCCATGTGTAAGCGGCCAGCGTTTTAAAATCTGCATCCCATTTCTTTCTAACTGCGCGCCTTTATCAGAAGGGTAGAGTAGATAAGCAAAGGGGGTAGCTAGACAATTAACTTTGAGAAATTGGTTAAAGCAGGCAATTAAATCGTTGGATTGCATCATTCTTTTGCCAAAGGGAGGATCTGTCACGATTAAGGTAGGAAGGCAAGGAGGTTTAAAATGAGCTACCTCTGATTTGCAAACAATCACTTGTTTACTAAAACCTGTTTTTTGTAGATGCCTTTGGCTTAAAGCTACCATATTTGGATCTTTGTCCGCTCCAATAGCGCAAATAGAGGGACAGGGTATGCGTTTGGCATCCCAGCTTGTCTTAATTTCTAGCCATCGTTTTTGATCAAAGTCTGGATGGGATAAGAAGCCCCATTCCTTACGAAAGTAGCCAGCTGGCGTATTTGTTGCTATACAAGCAGCTTCAATTAATAATGTTCCCGCCCCACAAAAAGGATCACAGAGAACTTCTTTTGCTGTAAAGCCCGATAGTTTAAGCAGTGTAGCAGCTAGTGTTTCAGGGATTGTAGCAATACCACCTTCTTGTTTCCAACCACGCTTATAAAGAGGGGCCCCAGAGGTATCTAGACTAATAGTAGCGCGTCCTTTATGAATAAATAGATTCAATTGTAGATCTGGCTTTTTAGTATCCACAGACGGCCTTTCATCGCATTTGTCCCAAAAATGATCGCAAATAGCATCTTTGAGCACCTGTGCTGCAAATAAGCTATTGCGCAAATTAGGATGAGAGACATTGGCATCAATGGCAAATGTCTTTTGCACAGTTAGAAAAGCATCCCAATTTATCGTTCGAGATTCTTGGTACAAATCCTCTTTGTGACGGCAACTAAATTGTGCAATGGGCCATAGTACTCGATTAGCTAGTCTACTCAAATAGTTTACCAAATACACATTATCCATTGTTTTTGGAACAAAAATGCCATAATGACCGATACGAACATCAGATACGCCTAACTCTTCAATTTCTTTTGCTAACAATTCTTGCGTACAATGAGCGGAAGAAATAAATAATAAATCGAACATGAAATCCTTTAATTATGAAAAAAAATAATCACATCGCCATCTTGGACGATGTATTCTTTACCTTCAGACCTAGCACGACCTGCTTCCTTAGCTCCTACTCTTCCTTGGTATTGGACCATATCTTCAAAAGAGACGACCTCCGCACGAATAAAGCCTTTTTGCAAATCGTTGTGGATTTCCCCTGCAGCCTCTGGTGCTTTAGTTCCTTTTTTAACAGGCCAAGCTCTAGTTTCCATTTTTCCAGTAGTAAGATAGGTAATGAGCCCAAGACTATCAAATGAGGCTTTGATCAAGCGATTTAAGCCTGTTTCCTTAATACCTAAATCTTCCAGGAAGTCTAAAGCATCCTTATCGCTTAGCTGAGCTATTTCTTCTTCTATTTTTGCACAAATAGGTACAACGATATTTCCTTCTTTTTCTGCATAGGTGCGTACCTTTTCCACATATTGGTTATTCATATCTGGCAAATCGCTTTCGGAGACGTTTGTTACATACAATACTTTTTTATTGGTAAGAAAAGGATAATTCTTTAGCAGAACACTCTCTTCTTGAGTAAGGGCTAAAGTGCGTAAAGGGTGGTTTTGATTCAGATGATCGCGTGCTTTTCTTAAAACAGTAACCGTATCTTGAAGCTCTTTTTTTCCTTTAGCTTGTTTTTCTACCTTAGTAAGAATATTTTCTACCATCTGCAGATCGGATAAAATCAACTCTAAATGAATCACTTCAATGTCATCTATGGGATCAATTTTCCCAGCTACATGGATCACATCATCATTCTCAAAACAGCGAACCACATGAATAATGATATCGCTTTCTCGGATATTAGCTAGAAATTGATTACCTAAGCCCTCTCCTTGAGAAGCGCCTTTTACCAGTCCTGCAATATCCACATAGGTCACAGCTGAGTAGATCAATTTTTCACTTTTAGAGATGTTAGATAACACTTCTAATCGAGGATCGTACACCTCAACAATACCTACATTAGGATCAATCGTGCAAAAAGGAAAATTTGCCGCTGCCGCAGCTTTTTTAGTTAATGCATTCCATAAAGTGGATTTACCCACATTTGGTAAACCAACGATTCCACAAGAAAGTTCTCGCATCTTATACCTGGCTTGAAATAGAAAGAGGATAATAGAGCATTTTTTCTCTATTGACAAGAGAAAGGGCTTCTAATTAAAAATAATTAGAGATTAAAATTGATTTTATTATGATCAAATGTATAATTAATATTAACCGCTAATTACATCAAAGTATTATTAATTCATAAAAGTCGTAATAATAAACATAAAATTTAATTTTTTATTAAAATAGTAAACTTCCATTCTTTTTACCATATTTCATTTTATTAGGAGCGTTTATGGCTTTTGCAGCACCTGTGATCACTACTCCTGTATATACAGAATCTTATAGGGGTTTTGAAAATGGAAATCTTAAAACCACGCAATCAGAAAAAGAGAATTCCATAGAAACCTTACTTGATCTTAATAGTGCTCTATCTCTGGGTTCTGATAATAAAGGTTTAAAATCCAGAGTTGTTGTTGTTTTAAGTAATACTTTTCGTAATGTAGCTATTATAGAGACAACAAGATTTTTAGCTATTATTGGATTGGTTTGCTCTGCAGTGGCTTCGGTATTGTTACCCGCATTAGGTTTTGCAGCTATAGCAGCCGGCGCTTGTGTATTGAAAAATAGAGCTATCCAATTAGATGCAAAAGATCTGCAAGGCTCAGCTGCAGCTACTAAAGAAGTTTTTGGTCAACGCTCAACAAGGTCTGAATCAACAGCATCACGAACTAGCGAGGAAGGTGATAATGGATCTAGAAGAATGTCAAGAGAAGGGTCCATTCGATCAAGAAGAGAAACACCTATGGGGTCAATAAAAGAAGAGAATGCTCAAGAAAAAAATCCTACAGATATAAAAGAAATCTCCTTTGATGTTTGGGCAGCTGGACAAAAGCTTAATATAAATCAATTGCATTACCTCTTGAATCTGTCTTATTCCTTCTTGTCAGATAAAAAACAAGATATGCCTCTGTATTTAGATAGAAAAGGATCAAAAAATGACACTAAAAAATATTTAGATCAAAAAATTGAACACTACTCTAAAGAAATACAAAAGAAGTTTCCAAATTTAGATAATGAAGGAGACTCAATATTAGGGATTGAAAATTTAGAAGCTCTAAGAGGGGCTCTAAAAAATGCTACCCCTTCTTCAGTTATGGCATTTGTAAAAAATTTGCACAGCCAAATAAGCGAAGAAGAGGGGAAATGGACAAAGAAAAGTTTAAAAGACCATCATGAGCTTAAAGCTAAACATGCCGAAGAATACATTGCTAAATTAAAAGCCCATGAAGCCCAACCAAAGCAACACTTCACAGTAGATAAGTTAAGTAATCAAAGCTAAAATAATCTTCCAATAAAAGAAGTCGCGAATCATTACAAAGTAAGGACTATATGCTATCTATTTCTGAGTGCTAACTTTTTGAGTTGTATATAAGTTACGCAATGTAAATACATAAAATATTGCAAATTAGACATTTTATATTCCTAAAATAATGCTTTTAAATTAATCCCAGGAAATTCTTATGAGTAGTGTAATGCTGAATACTGCCTGTTCCCTTTTTGATGTAAAAAACATAGAAGAGTCACGACTTCCTTCTAAAACAGGTGCGATAAGATTTTTAGCTGTTTCTGCCTTGGTTGCTTCTGTATTTGCTTCAGCGTTGATACCAGCAGTAATATGCACCGGAGTAATAGCAGCCACTACAGCTGCTATTATGTTAAAAAACAGAAAAATAGAGCAATTAAATGAAAATGAGAGTGATATAGTAAACACCTTTAAAAATAAAATTGATAGTTATTCTCTAGAAGGAAAAAACAGTTTATTAACAGTTTGCCTTTCCTGTTTAACAAAAAAAATAGGAGAAATGCCTAAAGAAATAAACACAGCTAAAAAAATCTGGCATCTTAAGGCCCCCTGCAAGCCCATTGAAAAATATCTTTTAGATGGCATAGAGAAGTATGCAAAAGTATCAGGTGATGAGCTAAAACAAGAAAAAAGTGAAGGTAAAATGACTATTGAGCTCAAAGGAGATCAAAAGAAAATAGAAGAATTATCAGTGGCCTCAACTTTAAGCATCATAGAACATTTATATGTACAGCTAGACAAACCGCACAAAGCAAAGGAAATAACAGATTTTATTAAACAAATTCAACCTGATTCTGAAAATTCTAATCAAGCTACAGAATAGCGCTATATATTACTTATCTTCATTTTAAGATCTCCTAAAACGAGTAAGTTTATTTTGTACATCTTGAGCGATTAGGAGATTCTCTAATATAAAATTATTAATTAATTTTAAAAAATTTAATTTTTTAATTAAAGGCTTATATGACACAGATTATAGTACAAGGAACTTTCGATTTATCTAATAATCAATTGGTACTTAACTTTAATAATGCACCTCAATTATTAAATAATCAAAACCATTCTGTATTATTATCTCAACAATCGAATAATCAGGAATCTTTTGTACCATCAGCTCAACAAGCAAGCAGTAGACAACTCCCTATTATTCGAAAACTCAGTCCTCATTTTTATACTTCTACTTTAGGGTTAGCAGGAGGTGTTGGATTACTTGTGTCCTGCATTTGGTCGGTATTACTTCCTGCTATTGGATCTGTAGGAGTTATGACTTTTGCTTATTTAGTAAATAGAAGAATAGTTCCTTTACAGATAAAAGAGCTAGCTTCAGAAGCAGTTAAAACGCAGAGTGTTTTTGCACAGCATTCACCAAGTTTATTAGATGAGCTCAACCCTAACATAGCTACTTTACCACCACCAATATCTCCTGTGTCTAATGCTACAAACCAAACAAATGTTATGCCACCACCACCTCCACCTATGCCAGGTTTAGGGAGTTTGTTAGATGAACCTACTGATACAGGTAATTTACCACTACCAATGTCTCCTATGTCTAATGTTATAAACCAAGCAAATATTCCACCACCACCACCGCCATCAGCACCATTAATGTCATTAACAATACCATTGCCACCAGTACAAAAAAAAGAAAGCCAAAAAACAAGCTCTATGCATACAGATTTAAAGAAGCCTGGCCCTTCAGGAGATCCTAGAGATGCGTTGTTATTTTCAATAAGAAATTCTTTTAATTTTATGCAAACAAAAGAACTTATTAGAGGAGATCCTGAAAAGTACTCTTCAAATTTATTGCTCAAAGAACTTAAATCCACTTATGAAAGGGCTCTAGCTATTAGTGAATCAGACCGCTTTAAGGATTGGAAAAAATACTTTAAAGATAAGATCGATGGTTTCGAAAAGAACTTTGATATAGCAGAGCAAGAGGAAAATCAAACTACTGAATATTCAGATATGGAAGACATCTGTGAAAAAGCAAGCCGCTTAGACTCTCTTTTAAAAAATATGCAATGGGTAAAATCTTTATTGCAGGTTTTATCTGAACGTAAAGGTCTTTCCGATAAAGTACGAAGTCATTGTTCTGAAAAATCAAAAAGTATAGATAAGCATATTGAAAAATTACAAAGGCGTAATGAAAAAAAATCAGAGGAAGTTAAAAGGAAAGAAGCTAATACAGAAGAAAGCAGCAGTCAAATAGCAAAAAACCCTGGAGAAATACTTCTTAAAGCATTCAATGAGGAAAAAACCCCAGAACAAAAGCTCCAAGAGATATATGATGCTGTACATGGTAATAGTAGTTCAGAGAGTGAATCTAGCGATGAAGGTGATTGGGATTAAGCTTTATAAGCTATTTCTTTGTAAATAACCAGACCAATTATAGTCCGTTTCAAATAAACGCTGCCCATCGCAGCAATGGATGAGCTGAAAGCTGCCGCTTTTTGTTCTATTAAGCTGAGATAGATGCGCTCCTGATCCAAGAAGGGTTCCTATATCGTGTGCTAAAGAGCGGATGTAGGTGCCTTTGGAACAATCTACTTTTAGCTGTATGTAAGGGTAGATGTAGGAAATAAGCTCTATTTTGGTGGTAATAGTAATGGGAGCTCGTGGGATGGTGATGCCTTTACGTGCTAAATCGTAAAGCTTTTTGCCTTGTACTTTTTTTGCAGAGAACATAGGAGGGGTTTGCTGGATCGTTCCTTGGAATTCTAAAAGGGCTTGTTCTAGTTGTGATTCGGTGGGGATAAGAGGGGATTGGGCTGTGATTTGACCATCTAAGTCATAGGTATCTGTACTAATGCCCAGGTGAAGAGTCGCTAGATATTGTTTATCCTGATTTAAAAAAGAGGAGCTTAATTTGGTGTAGGGCTTGCCGATCAGAAGAATCATTACACCACTAGCAAAGGGATCTAATGTGCCTGCATGGCCAATGGTTTTGATATTGGTTAATTTACGTAAGCTAGATACCAAGCTAAAAGAGGTTTTGCCAATGGGTTTATTTATTGGCAAAATGCCTTCAAAGGTAGACATTAATTTTTACGGGACTTTTGTTCTTCTCGGATCTTTCCTAATACAGCATCAATGCGTGAGTGCTTATCCACAGAGGTATCTAGCTTAAAGGTAAGATTAGGAAAGTAGCGCATAACCACTTTTTTAGAAGAATGAACCGCAATAAAGCCCGCAGCAGACTGCAGGGCTTTAATGGTCTCTTCTTTTGCTTTTTGATCTCCAATTACGCTGATATGTACTTTAGCATAATGAAGATCACTGGTGATTTCTACTTGGGTTACAGAAACAAACTTATTCACATGCGGATTATCCACATCTTTATGAATTACTTCTGAAATAACCTCTTTTAACAAAGAATTTAGTCTTGCAACTCGATTTTTTGCCATATTATAGCTCTTGGTCTAGGTAAGTTATTTCATAAGCTTGGAATGTATCACCTACTTTAATGTCATTATTGTTTGGTAATACAATTCCACATTCATATCCTTTGGAGACCTCACGCACATCTTCTTTTACTCTTTTAAGAGATTGCATAGTTCCTTTCCAAATAACCTGCCCATCTCGTAGCAGGCGCATCTGAGAAGAGCGTTTAATAGTTCCATCCATTACCATACAACCAGCAATGATACCTAAATGAGAGGACTTAAATATCGCTTTTACTTCTGCTGAGCCTACATCATTCTCTTGAGGAATTTTATCTAACATACTCCGCATTAAAGCTCTGGTTTCATCAACCGCATGATAGATAATATCATAGAGCTTAACCGTTACTTTTAATGTTTTGATTAAATTCTCTGCATGGCTCTCAACTTGGCTATGAAAACCGATAATCATCGCTTTTGTATTTTGCGCTAGTTGTACATCCGATTCAGAAACCTCTCCAACAGCTGCGGAGATAATATTTAGTTCAATTTTTTTAGACTGAATTTTTAGTAAAGAGTTTTTTAATGCTTCAACAGAGCCCTGTACATCAGCGCGTAGAATTAAGTTGAGGACTTTCTTTTGTATGGAATTATCTAAAAAGCTTTCTAAGGCAACTCGTTTGGGTTGTTGCATCATATTATGATGACGTTGACCTTCAGAGCGTTTTTGAGCAATTTCAATCGCTTCTTTTTCATTTTTAACAACAATAAATTCACTGCCAGCTTCTGGTAGTCCAGAAAGACCTGTAATTTTTACAGGAGAAGAGGGGCCTGCTGTTGTAATTTCTTTATTGAGCTCATTATGCATGGTTTTAACCCTTGCGTAATGTTGAGCAAACACGATGGCATCACCTAGGTTTAAGGTGCCGTTCTGTATAAGTACGGTGGCAACTGGGCCCAATCCTTTGTGCATTTCTGATTCAATTACAGTTCCTCGGGCTCTAGATTTAGGGTTGGCTTTTAGCTCAAGAACTTCTGCTTGAAGAGCTAGCATTTCAAGCATTTCTTTAATTCCTTGCTTTGTCACGGCCGAACAATTTACAGTGATGACCTGTCCGCCCCAAGCCTCTGGTAGCAAATCCTTATCTGCTAATTGGCGGTAAATATTGTCTGCATCAAAGTTTGGTTTATCACATTTATTGATGGCTACTAAAATAGGAACACCAGCTGTCTTAGCTTGGTCGATGGCTTCTACTGTTTGGGCTTTTATTCCTTCATCACCTGCAATAACAAGAACGATGATATCTGTTACATCTGCTCCCCTGGCACGCATAGAGGAAAAAGCCTCATGACCTGGTGTATCTAAAATTGTGATGTCACCTGATTCTGTATGGCATTTAAATGCTCCGATATGTTGGGTAATATCACCAGCTTCCGAGGAAGCAATATTAGATTTGCGAATAGCATCAATCAGGCTGGTTTTACCATGATCTACATGCCCCATGAAGGCAATTACAGGAGGACGAATAATCAATTCATCTGTTTCGCTGGCTTGAATTTCTTGTTTAATCGTCTTATCAGTAATGCGAAGTCGGTCTTCTTCCGTTGTATCAATGGTGATTTCACAATCAAAGTCATGTCCTAATAGCTGAATAGTGGTCTCATCATCTAAATAATCGTTTAGAGTGAGCATGACCCCTTTCATAAACAATTTAGCAACAAGTTGAGATGCTTTAAGTTTCATTTCTGAAGCAAGATCTTTTATAGTAATAGGCAGATGAATCTTTAATTCTTTAGGCCTAATCACAACTTCTTCTTTTTTATGAGAACGCATTTTATGATGAGGGCGTCTTCTTCTCCAGCCTTGATCGTCTAAATCATCGCGTAAGCCTTTTCTATCACGGGCATCAAATGTTTTTTGTGGTGCTTTTTTTACAGGTCGTATTTCATGTGCCGTCTTAGAACGTTGATTTTTATCTTCCGATTCACGCGGCATTGGTTTAAAAGACTCTTTTTTGAGCACATCAGAAGCTTTTGGAATAGGTGCATCCTTAGATAAAGGAGGTCTTTTTATAGCACTTGGGTGTCCAGTTCTAGGAGGATATGGAGGCCTAGAAGAAGATGGAGTATTAGGTCTTGTGTCTTGCCTAAAAGAAGGGCGCTGTGGGGGAAAATTTGCTCTAAATGGTTGTGGTTTATGGCGATATTCTGGCTTAGTTGTCGAATATGTAGGTTCTATTTTTGCAGCAGGAGCTTTCTGTTGAATAGGCTCTTCTTTTGGAGCTTGTTGTTCAGGGACTATAGGCGCTACTGGAGAAGGGGAAGGTATGGTTTCTACAGTGGGGGTAGGAGCTAACTCAACCGAAGGTTCTTTCTCTTCTTTTTTTTGGAGTGCAGGTTTTTTCTCTCGAGTGAGCTTAAGAGCTTCCGCAAGTTGTGCATTTTTTATAGTTATTTTTAAATTCTTGGCCAACTCTTAACCTCTTTTTTTGCGAATTTTTTCTAAAATTTTGTCAGCCATTTCCAAACTGATTTCCGGTATAATCGCCAATTGTTCAGGTGTTGCATTTAACACTTTTCGAGGAGTATCATATCCAGCACTAATTAAGCTTTCGATAATCATTCTGCTACTAACTTCTTCAATGGTAAGCGGCTCATCTAAAGTGGGATCATCGGCAGAAGCCATTGCTGCGCGCTCCAGATTCATAGTAGCTTTATAATGGCTCATTTTTTGTATTTGCAGGTCAGAACCGCATAGTTCTCCATTTAAACGAGCATTTCTTCCACCTTTGCCCAGAGCTGCAGGGTAGTCCTCATCATTAATCACGATAGTGATGATATTTCTTTGTTCATCAATGATCATTTTTTTAATTTCAATAGGCGCTAGTGAGGAGCTAAGCAAAGTAGTAGTGTTACTGCTAAAAGGGATGATATCAATTTTTTCATTGTTTAGCTCGCGTATGATGTTTTTGACTCGATTCCCACGTACTCCTACACAAGCTCCAACAGGATCTACTTTTGTATCTTGGGAACTCACTGCGATTTTTGTACGGTAGCCAGCTGCACGCACTATTTTTTCTATAACAATGATATCATCAGCAATTTCGGGAACTTCTTGTGAAAATAATTGCGCAACAAATTCAGGGTGGCTACGAGATAAAACCACTTCGGCTCCGCCATTTTCTGTATCTCTTACTTCAAATAGAAGGGCTTGTACTCGGTCACCTACTTTATAGACTTCTGTTTTTGGATAAAATCGGCTAGGTAAAATAGCTTCAACTTTTCCTAAGTCAATGATCAAGGTTGCTTCTCTAATGACTTTTTTTACTGTACCCGAAACAATTTCATTGATCCGATGACGGTATTCTTCATAAATCACATCTCTTTCTGCATGACGTAGTTTTTGAGAGATGATTTGACCTGCTGTGTGTGCGGCAATTCTACCAAAGTCTTGTGGAATAACAGAAATGTCAACCCACTGTCCTAATTCACAATCAGGATGAAGCACGCGTGCTTCCGCAAGAGAGATCTCTTCTTCTGGAATAGTAACGAGTTCTACCACTTCTTTTTGGGCTGTTACATTAATATCCCCTGTTTTAGGATTAACCTGTACAGAGACATTAATCAAACCGCCGTGGATACTTTTGCGAGCAGCCACATATAGCGATTCTTCGATCGCAGAAATTACCACATCTCGTTTAATTCCTTTTTCTCTCTCAAGATATTCGAAGATTGCGACTAGATCTTTGTTCATCTTGCCTCTTTTTCTCTTAGTGTTTACTACGACTTAAATAATTAGTCAGAGTCAGTGTTTTTATTGTTTAAGATAAAATATATCAGTTCAGTACAAATTAAAAATTTTTAATTTGTACTGAACTATACTTTTACTCTTCTGGGGAGTTATTAGTTTCTTTCGAAGAGATTTTTTTACGCTTTTTATCGTGCTCTTTATCTTCATCGATTGCGTTCTCTAGAGCTTCTTCTAAAGAGGTTTTTATCCGTTTTTTGTCATGAGAGTG
Organism: Candidatus Rhabdochlamydia sp. T3358; assembly: GCF_901000775.1. Classification (GTDB taxonomy): domain Bacteria; phylum Chlamydiota; class Chlamydiia; order Chlamydiales; family Rhabdochlamydiaceae; genus Rhabdochlamydia. The sequence goes on along the minus strand of NZ_CAAJGQ010000011.1, from coordinate 24,261 downwards.
TGCTTTACATCCTCCTACGACAATATCATCTCTATTAAATTTATTTTTATCAATTAAGTACTCTTTAATAGATAAGCCAATTTTTTTATGTTCAGGGTCAAGCTTGATTACTTTAGCTGTAATTTCTTCTCCTTTATTAACCACTTCCTCTACTTTTCCAAATGGTTGATCGGAGAGTTCTGTCACATGTACCAGAGCTTCAATTCCATTGGGAAGCTCTATAAAAGCCCCAAAAGCTGTAATTTTTGTGACAATCCCTTGAACTAAAGATCCAATAGGCATAGTTTTTTCAATGCTCTCCCAAGGATTACTGCTTAGCTGCTTTAGGCCAAGAGTAATTTTTTTACTTTCTTTGTCTACGGATAAAATCACAGCGTCTACTCTATCTCCTTTCTTAAGCACTTCTGAAGGATGTGACACTTTTTTAATCCAGCTCAAATCAGAAATATGAATTAACCCATCTACGCCTGGCTCTAGCTCTACGAAAGCGCCATAGTTGGTCAAGTTGCGAATTTCTGCATTCACGCAGCAATCACAAGGGTATTTTTTTTCTACATCGTCCCATGGATTTTTCTCTGTTTGTTTAAGTCCAAGGGAAATCTTCCCTTCTTCTTTTTGAACAGAGAGAACAATAGCCTCTACTTCATCTCCTTTATTCACAACTTCGCTAGGGTCTGTTACATTTTTTACCCAAGACATCTCTGACACGTGAATGAGCCCTTCAATGCCTGGTTCAATTTCAATAAAAGCCCCATAAGGAACAAGGTTAACAATTTTACCTTTTACACGTGTGCCTGAAGGATATTTTTTTTCAATTTCTTCCCAAGGATTAGTTTCTTTCTGCTTCATTCCTAAAGCAACGCGGCCCTTTTCTTTATCGACATGCAGAATGATTACTTCTAACTCTTGTCCTAAAGAGACCATCTCGGACGGGTGTTTAATTCTCTTCCAGGTCATGTCTGTGATGTGCAGTAAGCCATCGATCCCATCAAGGTCTAAGAAAACCCCGAAATCGGTAATGTTTTTCACGCAACCCTTGCAGATTTCTCGTTCATGAATGTTTTCTAAGAGCTCTGCTTTACGTGAGATACGCTCTTCTTCTAAAATTTCACGACGGGATACAACAATATTTTTACGCTCTGTATTGATCTTTAAGATTTTAAAGTCGTAGGTTTGCCCAAGAAACTCATCGAGATTTTTGATGCGTTTATTATCAATTTGAGAACCTGGTAGAAAGGCTTCCATACCAATATCCACCATGAGGCCGCCTTTTACCTTGCGAATAACCTTCCCTTTGACAATAGAGCCTTCTTTACAATGATGTACAATATACTCCCACTGCCTTTGGCGACGAGCTTTTTCTCGAGAAAGCACGATTTGGCCATCTTCTCCTTCTGCCTGGTCAAGATATACTTCAATTAAGCTGTTTTCATCGAGTTCTTCATTGTCAGAGAATTCGTTAATTGGAACAAGTCCTTCAGATTTTAACCCCACATCTATGATTACAAAGTCTTTTGTAATTTCTACAATTTGACCCGTCAAAATTTGACCGGTATTCATTAACGCGACGGAACCTTTCCCGGCAATTTCCTCTTTTTTATTGAGTAAATTTTTGAATTGTTTGGCTTCTTCCTCTTGAAACTCAACATCATCGATGATGTTACTTACATTCCAGTCGTTTAATTCTTTGTTAGACATTTAAGGGTTTCTCCTGCGTTTTATTGAAAGGAGAAAGACTATCAAATGATTCGTAATAAAATCAATCGTAATTTCACCTTCATTCTCTGGATGGGGGTAAGATGTAAAATCAGATTGTCAAGTATTGCATGTTAGTTAAAATTAATCTTCTTAAAATTTTAAGCTTATAGATTATTTATGAAAAAAATTGTTTTAAAATTTGGAGGGGCTGCTTTAGCTGATTTGGGATCTTTTTGTAGAATTTGCCAAATCATAAAAGCTAAGCTAAGCTCTTACTCTGTTTGCGTTGTGGTGAGTGCAATGCAAGGCGTAACCGACCAACTTCTCCAATTGGCCAGGAAAATGGATCCTAGCCCCCACACAAGAGAATTAGATATGCTTTCTTCCACAGGGGAGATCTTTAGTATGACTCTTCTAGCAATGGCTCTTCACAAAGAAGGGATAGAGGCTATTAGCTTAACAGGAGAACAAGCCGGTATTATTACTTCCTCATGTCATGGAAATGCAAAGATTATCGATGTAAATAAAGAGCGATTATCCAGAGAATTAGAATCAGGGAAGGTAGTGATTGTAGCTGGTTTTCAAGGGGTTAGTAAAAAAAAAGAGATTACCACTTTAGGTAGAGGTGGTTCTGATATAACAGCTGTTGCTCTTGCCATTGCACTTTCCTCTGAAATTGTTCAATTCTATAAAGATGTTAAGGGGATTTATTCGATGGATCCAAAAATCCATCCCGATGCGGAACTGTTAAAAAACGTTTCGTATGAAAAAGCACTAGAATTAGTAAAAAATCAAAATAAAATTATTCATCCTCGCTGTATTGCTTTGGCTGCAGCTCATCAAATTAGCCTACAAGTGCTCTCTTTTCTTCATCCAAATTCCATAGGAACTACAGTTAGTGATTTGAGCTGTGCAAAAAAACCAAATTTTTTGTATGAATGGAAGCACAGCTATTTATCTTAAAAGAGGTGCTATGCAAAATCTTTTGAAAATCCCATCAAATATTTTTGATATAGTTACGATTCTTAACCAAAGCACAAAGGATGATGGTGATCTTTTCTACTTTGGTAAATTACGAGATGCATTAATGGAATATATTTCCTTTGAAGAAATAGAAGAAGCAAAAGGCGATTTATGCAGAGAATTTATACAGAAAATCCCACTTATTCAGACTTCTTTCAAAGGAGAAGGTCCTTATTTTTTTAAGATTTCATTGCTCTGTAAAAGAATAGGAAATCCTGCAAAGTTTTTTTATGAAATGATTGATCGATGGTTGCTTCCAGGAAAAAAACCCCATATTTGTTCTTTTTTTAGCTGTGATTTTATTTTTTCTTATTCTGGTTCTGATCCTTTTTGTCTATCCGAAATGATTATTTCCACCAATAATGAGAGTGAGTTAAAAAAAATGCATAATAACCTCTTATTTTTACAGAATGAAATTCGCTTAGGTTCAACTTCTGTCTATCAGGCAAGTTGCATTTTAGAAAATAAAGGGTTATCTGCTGATCAGAAAAACTTATTCATTCAAGAAAGAATTTCCCTGCTGATTCAAAAAAGACCACAAGATTTTGATTATGATATCTTTCACCAGATGCAACATTTTTTATTTAATACAAGACAAGAATTTAAAGCATATCGCGATTGTACGCATATGGCTCGCATTATATCGGTATTTTATTTATTAAAACGTGCATTAGTTAGGCAAATAGAAAATTGTGTTGAGAGATTGATTAAAGTCAAATTGCGCAAAACTTGGTTACAACTGCCTTTAGGCTTTAAAAAAGTTTTAGGGGTATTTCTCGCTATTCATTTTCTAAACGATGACGAACAGTTTGAACAGGTTCATTGCATGAGAATGATTAAAAGCTGTTTTCCTGATTTTCATTATATCGAAGGATCTTATTTTTCTTATGCCCCTCAAGAAGGTCAGGTTCATTTAATTTATCTAGAATTAGAAAAAAAAGACACATCAGAAATTTCTTCTCAAGAGTTAAAAAAGCTTAATGAGAAACTTATAGATGAAGTAGAAAATGGCATTCATAGTTTAATGCACCCTCTATTTATACCGCGCAATGAAGAAGAGGTGATGCGTAATGTGATTCTTTTATCGAAGCAATTGCGTTATTTTCGCGATATTCCTCAGGTTATTATTAATTTTGACGAGCAACTAGAAGCGGATCTTTTATTTACAGTAATTCTTGTGCGTGTTCGTCAAGTATTGGATTCACCCATACAGCAGTTGTTTAGCTCTAAAGCCTCTTCTCTTATTTTTATTCCTGATCGGATTAAACAAGTAGGGATGCTAAGAAAAAAATATCCAAAAGAAGCTTCGGTTTTTCGTTTAAGGATTGCTTCTCGCTCTTTTATACGATCTGATCATCGAGTTGATTTATTTCAAGCGCGTCAATTTGTAGCAAGAGAACTGGAAAAAGTAGTTGGAGAGTTTAGAGATTTTAATGGGGGCATGATTACTAAACAATATGAGCGTTTTAGTGAATTAAAGAAAATGTGTTGTCGGTTAAAAAAACAAGAAAGACTGCTGTTAGAATATTTTTTTCATTCTATCTATCCCAAAGAACTCAGTACAATTTTTGATCCCTTGCGTTTAAAGGAGCTGTTTTTTTTATTTTTAGATCTATTTGAGAAAAATAAAAATAAAAAAAACAATACGCGATTTATTCACCAAATGAAACCAGGTTCTTGTTTTTTTGTTTTATCTTATTTTGATCATTCGTTAAAATCTAAAGTTTTGGAAAAAGTTGCTCAACTACAAATTTCTTCTTCTCAGCTTATTGCGGTTTTATTCCGTGCTGCGGAATGGGATTATTTATGTTATGGCTATTTAGAAGAAGATACGCAAAAGAAAATACTATTTATAAAAACTATCCAAGATGCTCTTGATTTCTGATTCAAAAGTTTTACAAAATGGAAAAATTTCTACTTAAAAACGAGTTTTAATCTATGAAACGCTCTTTGATCCAAGTTATCCCTTCTATTCTTTCCGCTGATTTTGGCAATTTGGCTTTAGAGGCTAAAAAAGCAGAAGAATGTGGTGCAGATGCATTGCATATCGATATTATGGATGGACACTTTGTTTCTAATTTAAGTTTGGGACCTAAAGCTGTTGCAGCAATTAACCGCGCAACAAACCTTTTTCTAGATGTGCATTTGATGATGTATAACCCTTACGATTACGTGGAGCAGTTTGTAAAAGCTGGTGCTGACCGCATTACTTTTCACTTTGAAGCAACCGAAGACGTAGAAGAAACCCTTCAATTTATTCAAAAATGCGGGATCGAAGCTGGCTTAGCTTTTTGTCCAGAGACAAGCCCATCTATGATGATTAAGTTTTTGGATAAATGTGATTTACTTCTTTTAATGACAGTAAATCCAGGGCGTGGCGGACAGAAATTCATGCCTGAGGTACTAGAAAAAATTCAATTTGCACGTGATATTTGTAAACAGATGAAGTTATCTCTTGCCATCCAAGTAGATGGGGGAATAAATGATCAGACAGCTCGCAAATGTGTAGAAGCAGGAGCGAATGTCTTAGTATCAGGAAGCTACATTTATAGTGCACCAAATATGGCCCAAGCAATCACTATTTTGAAAACTCTTAAGTAGTTCTTATGAAAAAAGTAGTTATAATCGGTGGTGGAACAGGTAATTTTACCGTTTTAAGAGGTTTAAAAGATTATCCTGTTGATTTAAGTGCTATTGTTTCTATGGCTGATGATGGAGGAAGCACAGGAATTTTGCGAGATGAACTAGGAGTATTACCTCCTGGAGATGTCAGGCAATGTTTGATTGCTCTTTCAAACTCTTCCAATATGATGCGCTCTTTAATGAATTATCGTTTTGAGAACGGAGGTTTAGAAGGGCATAGTTTTGGAAATCTTCTTCTTTCAGCATTAGAGAAAGTAACAGGCAGTTTTGAAAAAGCTGTAGAAGAAATGGGTAAAATTTTATTTATCAAAGGTAAAGTTATTCCTGTTACCACCCATCAGGTGCGTTTAAAAATGCTCTTAAGCAATCGAAAATTACTAGAAGGAGAAAGGGAAGTATATCTTTCTCATGAGATTGATCAAGGGTATAAAAGTATTTATCTAGAACCATTTCCTAAGGCAAATCCACATGCAATTGATGAAATTATGAATGCCGATGTGATTGTTTTAGGCCCAGGAGGGCTACATACCTCTTTAATTCCTAACTTGCTTGTTGAAGGACTAAGCGCAGCTCTTCGCGCTTCCACAGCAAAAAAAGCATTTGTGGTGAACTTAATGAACCGCAAAGGGCAAACTACCGGGTTTAAAGTCAGCAATTATTTAGAAGAAATTGTTCGTTTTATTGGGAAAGATATTTTTGATTATATTTTGGTTAATAATGAGCCCCCTCCTCAGGAATTAATAGAGGTCTATTCCGATGAAGGTCAAATTGTAGAAAATGATTTAAAAGGAGATCGAATCATAGCTTCTCCTCTTTTGGGGGGTCCAAAAGAAGTTCCTAAAAAAGATTTGTTAAAAAGAAGCCTTATTCGTCATGATTCTAAAAAATTAGCCCAAGAGTTGATAAAAATTGTTAATTATCTTTGATCTTGATGATACACTAGTTAAGACATCTGATTGTATTACACATATATTGCTGGAACGTAGCTTGCATGCAATGGTAAATAAAGGTTTTAAAGCGCATAACTTCTATCAAGCTCTCTTTCTTTTAAGAGAGCTGAATAAGCAAGCTTCAAATGCAGAAGAAGCTTTAAAAGAATTTGTTGTTAGTATGCATGAGGATTTTAAATTTATCCTTATTGGCAAAGAACAACTCACTGAGTTTACATTAGATATGCCTATTCTTCCCTTAGAATTAGCTGTTGAAACCCTGCATTTATTAAAGAAAAAAAAACATAGTTTATGTTTGGTAACAATAGGAAAAGATTCTTTGCAAAGGCAAAAATTAGAAAAAGCTGGTATTGATCCAATTCTTTTTAGTAAGATCATTGTATCTGAAGATAAAAATAAAAAGCCTCATTACGAAAAGCTTTTAGCAGAATTTAAGTATAGCCCAGAGCAAGTGATGGTTTGCGGGGATCGAATCTCTGTGGATCTTGAGCCAGCAATACAATTAAATTGCAAGACAATACATGTATTATGTGGAAGAGGCTTAAGCACTAAAGAAAAAACATCTAAAGCTAAAATCACTTATCGCATTTCGAGCTTAGTAGAGTTAAGCGACTTAAAAGAGTTAAGATAAATGATTTTAAACTAACATTTTCATTTTGAAAATATGGAAAAAACTATGATAACAGGCAATCAAATTTCTCCCGGAATGATTCTTTCTATTGACGGTAAAATGTATAAAGTAGAGTCCTGTGTTAAGGTAACCGTTGCTAAAGATAATCCTTTTGTTAAAACAACGCTTAAAGATCTTTTGACAGAAGAGGTATTGGAGAAAAATTTTAAACTCAATCAAACAGTAGCAGATGCTGCTCCTCTTGAGCGATCTCTAGAATACCTATATCTAGAAAAAGAAAATTATTTGTTCCTTGATATAGGAAATTTAGAACAGGTCTTAGTTCCCTCTCAGATTATTGGCAATAAAGTAAATTATTTGAAAGAAGGGACCTCCTTAAAAGCCATATTTTATGGCGATGCTGTTTTTTCTATTGAACTACCCCAGTTTTTAGAACTTGTTGTACTTAAAACAGAAGAAATGGAATCGGCATTAAAAATGACTAATTCTACGAAAATAGCTTTATTAGAAACTGGAGCTAAAATTGAAGTGCCTGTTTTTATCGAATCTGGAGATATTATAAAGATAGATACACAAACAAATGAATACATTCAGAGGGTTTAAGGAGGCATAAGAGTGGATTTGAAGGAAATTAAAGATTTGATGACCGCTATGCGAAAAGCAGGTATTCAAAAACTGATCATTAAAAAAAGAGAAGGAGATGAGCTACAGCTAGAAACACAAACTGACTCTAATATGTCGTCTATTGGTTCCCCATCTGCACAGCACAACAAAGAGCAGACTTTTTTCCATTCTCCTTCCGTACACTCATCAGAAAAACTTTCTCCTCTTGTAAAAGAAGAAAAACCAGGGCAACATATTACAGCTCCTTTAGTAGGTACGATTTATCATTCTGCTTCACCAGACGATGAACCGTTTGTCAAAGTAGGAGATATGGTTCAAGAGGATACGGTTCTCTGTATTATTGAAGCAATGAAGGTTATGAATGAAGTAAAAGCAGGAAAAAGCGGCAAAATTGCAGAAATTCTTGTAGAAAACGGACATCCCGTAGAATTTGGAACTAAAATGTTCCGCATTGTATAATCAATCTTCTTTTTTTAAGTGTGTGGAATATGCAGAAAGTCTTAATTGCTAATCGAGGTGAAATTGCTGTACGGATTATTCAAGCATGTCATGACTTAGGTCTACAAACAGTTGCTGTATATTCTCAGGCAGATGCAGAAGCGCTGCATGTGTTACATGCAGATGAAGCAATCTGTATAGGAGAGCCGCCTCTCTTAAAATCCTATCTCAAAATACCCAATATTTTATCTGCATGTGAAGTAACAGGGGCAGATGCCATTCATCCAGGATATGGTTTCCTAAGTGAAAATGCGAATTTTGCCTCTATTTGTGAAAGCTGTGGAGTAAACTTTATTGGGCCTTCTGCTCAAACAATCGCTCTTTTAGGAGATAAAGCTCAGGCAAAAGCCACTGCAAAAAGCGTTAAGTGTCCTGTAATACCAGGTTCAAAAGGTGTAATTTCAGATGTAAAAGAGGCATTAAAAGAAGCTAAGCAAATAGGGTTTCCTATATTTATTAAAGCATCTGCTGGTGGTGGTGGTAAAGGGATTCGTATCGCTCATACAGTTGAAGAATTTGTAAGACAGTTCTCTGCCGCAAAAACGGAAGCTGAAACCATTTTTAATAACTCAGATGTTTATCTAGAAAAAATGATTGTAAATCCTCGCCATATTGAGATACAGATCTTAGGAGATAAATATGGAAATTATGTACATTTAGGAGAAAGGGACTGCACTGTTCAGAGAAGAAGACAAAAATTAATCGAAGAAGCTCCTTCTCCTTTATTAAGCCCTTCTTTACGTAAAAAAATGGGAGAAGCTGCCATTGAAATTGTTAAGGCTGCTCATTATTATTCCGTAGGAACAGTTGAGTTTTTACTAGATGAAAATAAAAATTTCTACTTTATGGAAGTAAATACGCGTATTCAAGTGGAGCATACCATTACAGAAGAGTTAACAGGTATTGACTTAGTCAAAGAGCAGATTAAAGTAGCAATGGGTGAAAAATTGAAAATCAAGCAAAAGGATATTTGTTTTGATGGGCATGTTATTCAATGCCGAATTAATGCAGAAAAACCTGCAAATCATTTTACGCCTTGCCCTGGAGTATTAGAATATTATATTCCTCCTGTAGGTCCTCATGTGCGTGTAGATAGCGCTTGTTACTCTGGCTATCGGATTTCACCCTATTACGATTCAATGATTGCTAAATTAATTGTAAAAGGGAAAGACCGCAAAGAAGCAATTGCAGTTGCCAAAAGAGCTTTAAGGGAGTTTCATATTGGTGGGATAGATTCTACAATTGCCTTCCACTTATTTATGTTAGAAGATAAATGTTTTTTAAATAACGAGTATTTCATCGATTATATTGATCTGCTAATTGCAGAAGGATGTAATTTTACTAAACCTAAAGAATAGATGTCTATATATTCCACTTTAGAATTAGATCTACTTATCTCTATGGATGAAATTCAGGATAAGATTGCTAAAATAGCGCTCCAACTAGAAGCTGATTACAAGGATCAAGAAATTGTGATTGTTATGATCATGAAAGGTGCTATTTGTTTAGTTGCTGACTTAATAAGAGCTATTTCTTTGCCTTGTGTAGTAGAAAGCATTCAAGCAAGCAGCTATGGAGCTCGTGGGAAAATCAGAGGGAACCTGCAAATAAAGGGAATAGAAGCCCTAGATCTATTCTCTAAGAACGTACTTCTTGTTGATGATATTTTTGATTCTGGCAATACGCTCTTTCAAGTACATCAAGCGCTTGCTGAAAAAAAGCCCAAATCTTTAAAATCATTGGTTCTGCTTTCTAAAAATGTCTCTGATTTAGAGTATCAACCCGATTACCTATTATTCTCTATAGAAAACCGATTTGTGGTGGGTTATGGCTTGGATTACAAAGAATACTATCGTGGATTAAAAGGAATCTACCTTTTTAAAGAGACAACTTCAAGCCTTCAATAAAGGCCCTTAAATATTTCCTAATAAATCATTTATCAACTTGATTATAAAAATATGTTTACTTTATAACAGTGATACCAAATATGTATAGGAGAGGGATATGAATAGATTTATTGTAGGGGTTTTATTATTTACATCGGTTAGTCTTTCACAAAAAGCTTTTGCCAACATAGAAAATCCACCCATGTCGGTATATTCTTCTGTAGAAGTAGACCCATTTATTACTTATGAAGAGGTAAAAGAGAGAATTAACCAAGTAGCTAAGCAATTAGCTTTTGATTATAAAAGCGAAGAAATTGTTCTTGTGATGGTTATGAAAGGAGCTCTTTGTTTAGCTGTTGATTTAATTCGAGCGATTTCTTTTCCTTGTACTATTGAATATATGCAAACAAGTAGTTATGGAATGAAAGGAGAATATAGAGGGGGTTTAGAGATAAAAGGGGTAGAGGCTCTAAATCTAGAATCTAAAAATGTGCTTCTTGTTGATGACATTTTTGACTCTGGTAATACACTTTCCCAAGTGTATCAAGCGCTTGCTAAAAAAAATCCAAAATCTTTAAAATCACTAGTTTTAGTTTCTAGAAATATTCCTCGAGATATAGATTATCGACCTGATTATGTTCTATTTAACATAGAAGAAGAAGATGGATTTATTGTAGGTTGTGGATTTGATTACAAAGAACACTATCGAGGATTAAAAGATGTTTATCTTTTAAAAGATTTACAAGCAATTTCAGATTTTTAGAAAAGGATTTTAAATGAAAGGGATTATTCTTGCAGGGGGTAAAGGCACTAGACTCTATCCTGTTACAATCGGTGTGTGTAAACAGCTCTTACCTGTATTTGATAAGCCTATGATTTATTACCCTTTAGCTGCTCTCATGCTATCTGGCATTAGAGAGATTTTACTTATTTCTAGATTAGAAGATAGACCGCATTTTCAACAGCTTTTTAAAGATGGTTCAGATTTAGGAATTTCTATTTCTTATGCACTACAAGAAAAACCAGAGGGGATTGCTCAAGCTTTTTTAATAGGAGAGTCTTTTATCAATCAAGAGAATGTAGCCTTAATTTTAGGAGATAATATTTTCTATGGCCATCAGCTTCCTCAGTTGCTAAAAGAGTCTTCTTCTTTTATGGAAGGAGCTACTATTTTCGGCTATGAGGTAAAAGATCCCCATCGTTATGGAGTATTAGAATTTGATATAAACCAAGAAATAGTTGATATCGTAGAAAAACCTCTTCATCCCAAGTCCAACTTTGCAGTTACAGGTCTTTATTATTATGATCATCAAGTAGTCTCTATTGCTAAACAGCTAAAACCATCTAGAAGAGGGGAATATGAGATTACCGATCTAAATAAGTTTTACTTAAGAAAAAAGCAACTACGGGTGAAATTATTCGAGCGTGGTTTTGCATGGTTAGATACAGGAACCCATGATGCGCTTCAGCAAGCTTCTTTATATGTAAAAACAATCCAAGAAAGACAAGGGATTTATGTTGCTTGTCTAGAAGAGATTGCCTATCAAATGGGTTTTATTGATCTAGATCAATTACAAAAAGCAGCATCGCTTTTTGTAGGTACAGATTACGGTAAGTATTTAAATAAGCTTGTACAAAAAGAGAATGTGAAATTAGCTAGGGTATAGACTTAAAACGAGAGCGTTTTTTATAAGGAGCATTGGTTTTTTTTCCATATACCACTTCATGTAGATCTTCAATGGCCATAAAAGCACTAGGATCTTCTCTTAAGACAATTTCTTTTAGCTCAGCAAGGTCTAAGCGTTCAACTATTACAAAAATAATCTCTTTAGCATCTCCAGAAAAACCTCCCTTGCCATGCATGATTGTTAAACCAAGGCCTAACTCATTAATAATGGCGTGGGAAAGCTCTTTAGATTTTGAGGACATAATAAGCACAGATTTTATTTCATCAAGGCCTACAATCACCAGGTCCATCATTTTGAAAGCAACAATATAGGTCATTAAGGACTGCAGAGCAATGTGCCAGTCTTGAAAAATCAATCCATAAGCGCCGAAGATAAATACGTTTACAAATAGAACAACCTGTCCCACTGTAAATCCCTTCTTGCGATTAATAATAATCGCTAGGATTTCCGTGCCATCTAAGCATCCTCCATGGCGAATAATGAGTCCCACTCCAACCCCTAAAATAGCACCGCCAAATACAATAATTTCTAAAGAGTCTGCTATAAAAGGAGGGGATTGGCGTAAAACACTTAAAAATCCTGCAAATAGTAATACGGCAACTAGCATGTGTATTACAAAAGATCTACGGATATATTTATATGCCAGATAGATAAAAGGTAGATTTAAAGCGATTAGAATAAAAGATAGATATCCGTCACCATATAAACGCCCAAAGATTAGAGCAATACCTACAATTCCACCGTCGATTAACTGATTAGGGATCAGAAATATTCTTACGGAAACAGCAGCTAAAAGCGCTCCTATAGTTATCCAAAGAAAACTAAGTATATGATGCTTGGTAATTTTAAAAGAAGGTTTGCTCATAATATCTACAGGATTTTTTTGCTTTAAAATACGATTTAAGCAAGATTTATAACCACTGATATTTTACAAACGCGAGAGACGGGACTTGAACCCGCAACCTCCGCCGTGACAGGGCGGCGCTCTAACCAGTTGAGCTACTCCCGCAAATGTGGTAGGTCTTGGGCGCAACAGGACTCGAACCTATGACCACCTGTGTGTAAGACAGGAGCTCTACCAACTGAGCTATGCGCCCCAAGCAACAAAGTACGTAGTTTAAACACATAAGGGTTTTTCTACAAGAAATTTTCAAATAAAAAACCTTAAAAAATAAAAGAGCTTCTGTAAATTATATGTTGTTATGACCCATTGAATCTACAACACCTAAATCATGAGCGATTTCTCTCATAGACTTACGGCTTTCTCGACGTAGCTTTACAGTGTTTATTTTAAACTCACGGTTATGTTTTTCTTGATTTTTCATAGACCTGATATTGCAACCCTTTTGTAGACACTAAGAATACAGATGTTGTTTTTCAAAATACATTTTTTCAAATTCACAAGGTGATAGATACCCTAATTTCGAGTGGCTTCTTTGCCTGTTATAAAAAACTTCAATAAATTCAAAAAAATCCTTTATCGATGTATCAATTCTGCTGTTAGTTGATCAAGTGTTATTCGCTGGTTGGTTTTTCCACTTTTCTTGACCATGTTTAGCTTCTGAAAAACTAGCTTCTGAATCTTTTTCATGTGTTTCAGAGCCGATTTTATCCAATTTGGCATAAGTCTGGTTTACTGCTGTCTGTGCTGTAGTCTTCAATATATAAAATGCTGGATCAATAGCGATCCAAATGGGACCTATGACAATTCCAAATAGAATACCTCCAATTAAACACGAACCTTTATAACGAACATTCTTAAGAAGGATCCACCCGTGTTGCCTCTGATCTGAGGATTGGTAAGGATTAAGGGTAAGTCTAAGACCATTAAACGCTAATCTCGCAATAGTGCCAGCTAGGGCAGCAGTTCTTATTAAAGTACATTTTTCAGTTGCAATCAGTGCAGGGATTCTAATCCATGCTGTTTTTCCTGTAGTTTTGTATAAGACACTAAAGATTTCATGTTCCTTTTGATAACTCCATTTTTCAAGACGAGTGATAGGAATAGACATATAATTACCTTTTTATTTTTTAGGTTAGATCATTTCTTGAATAGGCAGAGTTTTGTATTCTTCCTTGTCTCTAGTGTAGTTTTTTGCCATAGCTACTACAAGGTCTGTGTATCCTTCTCCAAGATCGATGTTTATCATTTTTAATTTATCTCGAGCCCATGTAAAGCAATTATCTCCGACTTTACCAGAAAATATACGCCATTCTTTGTCCAAAGGCTTGAATTGATAAAATTTGGAATTTTTTCCATAGAAATTAAATGGACGTCGATAGGCTGGAAAATATTGTTCTTTTTTAATAGCCTCTAACATTTTTTTTACCTTATCGCTGGATCTCATCCATATTTCTGTTCTTGTCTCATACTCCAAAGCATCTGGGGAGAAAAGACCGGATTGTATCTGGGGAGAATAATCAGCTAAATGTATAAATTTTTCACCAATTTCTACTTTCTTAGCTGTACCAATCTGAGGAGCCTCTTCATCATAAAACCCATCATTGATTCCCTCTATGATAATTCTTGCGTGATTTCCTTCCGAACCCGTGTGTGTAACCAGCGTCACAGCCCAAGTAAATTTACTAACACGCACTCTCTCATCAATTACACTTGGGAGACTGATTGGTTCAATTTCAATCAATAAAGGTTTGTGAATTTGTGGAGATAATAGTTCTTTCTTTTTTTCGAATAATGCAGTTTTTTCTAAATAAGACTCTATACTTATCTTTGTGAAAAAATACCCACCAATAGTAAGAGCTGCTATTGCGCTGCAACTAAAAGTAAGAGCTCCTGTATAAACTACTGTAGTTCCTGCAGCAAGAGATCCAAAGATATCCCCACCAAAAAAATCCTTTATCGATGTATTAATTCTGCTGTTAGTTGATCAAGTGTTATTCGCTGGTTGGTTTTTCCACTTTTCTTGACCATGTTTAGCTTCTGAAAAAGTAGCTTCTAAAGCCTGGTCATGTGCTTTAGTATCAATTGTTCCTGCTTCAGCATGAATCCAGTCTACTTTTGCCCGTTCTGCAAATAACAGTATGTAAAATTTTGAGTCAATAGAGATCCAAATGGGACCTATGACTATCCCAAATAGAATATCTCCAATTAAATCCAAAGCTTTATAACGAACATTCTTAAGAAGGATCCACCCGTGCTGCCTCTGATCTGAGGATTGGTAAGGATTAAGGGTAAGTCTAAGACCATTAAACGCTAATCTCGCAATAGTGCCAGCTAGGGCAGCAGTTCTTATTAAAGTACATTTTTCAGTTGCAATCAGTGCAGGGATTCTAATCCATGTTGTTTTTCCTGTAGTTTTGTATAAGACACTAAAGATTTCATGTTCCTTTTGATAACTCCATTTTTCAAGACGAGTGATAGGAATAGACATATAATTACCTTTTTATTTTTTAGGTTAGATCATTTCTTGAATAGGCAGAGTTTTGTATTCTTCCTTGTCTCTAGTGTAGTTTTTTGCCATAGCTACTACAAGGTCTGTGTATCCTTCTCCAAGATCGATGTTTATCATTTTTAATTTATCTCGAGCCCATGTAAAGCAATTATCTCCGACTTTACCAGAAAATATACGCCATTTTTTTCCCCAAGGAGTGAATTGATAAAATTTGGAATTTTTTCCATAGAAATTAAATGGACGTCGATAGGCTGGAAAATATTGTTCTTTTTTAATAGCCTCTAACATTTTTTTTACCTTATCGCTGGATCTCATCCATATTTCTGTTCTTGTCTCATACTCCAAAGCATCTGGGGAGAAAAGACCGGATTGTATCTGGGGAGAATAATCAGCTAAATGTATAAATTTTTCACCAATTTCTACTTTCTTAGCTGTACCAATCTGAGGAGCCTCTTCATCATAAAACCCATCATTGATTCCCTCTATGATAATTCTTGCGTGATTTCCTTCCGAACCCGTGTGTGTAACCAGCGTCACAGCCCAAGTAAATTTACTAACACGCACTCTCTCATCAATTACACTTGGGAGACTGATTGGTTCAATTTCAATCAATAAAGGTTTGTGAATTTGTGGAGATAATAGTTCTTTCTTTTTTTCGAATAATGCAGTTTTTTCTAAATAAGACTCTATACTTATCTTTGTGAAAAAATACCCACCAATAGTAAGAGCTGCTATTGCGCTGCAACTAAAAGTAAGAGCTCCTGTATAAACTACTGTAGTTCCTGCAGCAAGAGATCCAAAGACACCACCGCCAAAAAAATCCTTTACAGCCGTTGCTCCAGCGCCAATTACACTTTTTGCTGCATAAACAGCAGCAGGCCCAACCCCAAGTATTGATGTTAGATCTACAGCCTCAGACTTTTTTAATTCAGGAAGCATAAGTTCCTTATAAGATGTAACTAGTGCTTCATGCTCTTTTAATAGATTATTAGGACTAATCACCCTTACTTTAAAATCACTGATTAAACGGTACAAAAGAGATGGATTGCTCAAACCCTCTTTTTTTATTTTTTCAATCAGAGCAATTGTTTCCGGATGACATCTTAGGGAGGGAATGGTGGCTTCTTGAAAGTGATGGAAAGAACATTCTTTGGTGATTCTTTGGAAGACATTCCAAACCAAACCTTCAATTCCAAGAGTCAGACTAACCCTTACAGTAGGGTCATATTTCCATTTGTGATAATTAGAAAAACAATTGACAAACCTACCCTCAAAAGGTAGCGACTCTTGAGGTTCCAAAGCAGAGTCTCTATTGGCATTTTTCCAGGTATGGAAATTTTGTAAAAAATTTGCAATCCCATTTTCATCTACTATGGCTTTGCATGTTTTGATGTAAGAAATAGTTTCCTCTATGCTTTCAGATGCTGGAATTTCAATGCAGCCTGTATAGATCTCTTCTTTGTCTTTGTTCATTGTTTTATACTCTAGGAAAGGATTCCCTAGAGCATCTTGTTTTTTCATTAAATAGACCACGCAATCATTGACATTCCACTGATAAATAATTTCTTTTTCTCGATGGATAGGAAATGAAGGTAAATTATATGTGCCAACTGGGTTCATAAAAAATAGTATTTTTTGCTTTTATTTAGAGATAAATCTAGGATCCTGAAGAAGGCTTTAAGTAATTAAATACAGCACCAACAACCTTTTTAGTTGTTAAATCAACACACGTATCAATTGATGAGTTTACAGCTTGCTTGCTGATATCCTTGCTTTGATCATTAGTCGAAAGACATTTTTCAATACAAGCCGCTACTTGGGTTTTTAAAGCGTCTTTAACTGGAGCAGATTGTATATGAGCAGCCTGATGTGCTTGTTCTTGCAAAGCTCTTAAGATTGCATTGTTTCTTGTTACAATTGCTGTATTTCCTACCGGTGATGACATAAAAACTCCAAATTTTAGATTTAATAGGGTTAAAAGATGTTGTAGTATAACAAACAAGTATTTTAACATAAAGTAAAAAAAAACTATAAGAAATCTTAAAAAATTGCGCTCAAGAGTAATTTAGGATCAAAAAAAGGTAGAAAAATTCTAGTGCTCTAATTCAAGTACGCTTTAATTGGTTTTCGTAACAACACATGCATAATCATTGCAAAGTATATATTACGTATAAAACATTTGTAAAACCGTTATTTTATGCTTAATGCAAGTGACTTTTGATCTTGCTGCCCTTTAACGGACAGATCATATCAATAGAATATGATCATCAAGGTACAAGTTTTGGAGAAATAAGCTACTCTTATGACCGAAAAGGAAATGTTTTATCAAAAACCGATCCTTTTGGATTAACATCGAATTTTGTATATGATGAAAATGACCATTTAATCGAAGTAATCGACGCTATGGGGAATAGGAGCTTCTATGAATATAATTCATTTGGCAATTTGATTAAAATCATCTTGCCAAATGGTTCAGTTAGAGAGATCCAATATGATGAATTTGAGCGCCCTATTTCTTTGAAATGATGTATAATATATAACCAGCATAACTTAACGCTTTTGCATGAAAAAATTATTTATTGTTCTTATCTTAGTGGGTTGTAATCCCAGTTCCTATGAAGATTTTCAACTAGAAGGGGATGCTCATTGTCGAAAAATGCTTAATACATTGAAATGTATTCAAGATCGTCAGCAATTGATACAAGCTCAACCTATTTTAAGGCAGCATTTTGAAGATTTAGTCGATTTAATGATAGCAGCTCGTAAATTTCAACAAAATAGTTTAGAAGCCAAAGAGTTTTATCCTTCTTTTTATAGTATAGCTTTAAAAGAGGAATTAAAAAGACTTTATGAGATAGAGGGTGGAAGAGAAATTGTAGAAAGAACGCAGAAACAGGCTTTTCTGCGTTTAGGTGCGTTGGAAAGACACATTGCAAAAAAACAAGTTAAAGCTCGGTGAGAGTTGGTTTAGAATTCACAAAATGCTCAAAAGGTTATTTTCTTTCTAAAAGCAATGCTTTATCTGTTAAATGATTGACATGAATAGGAACGGCTGTGACGTATCCTTTTTCTAGTAAGTATACATCGCTTCCTTCATCTTCTTCATGCGTGCTCCATTTTCCTCCTAGCCAATAATATTCATGTCCTTCTGGATGGAGTCTTTGTTCTGGATTTTCCATCCAATAACCCATTCCTTGATGAGCTAGTTTTATGTCTTGAATTTTTTCTGCAAGAAATTTCAAATAAAAAACCCTAAAAAAATAAAAGAGCTTCTGTACAAGAGTAAGTCTTAGAAAGCACTTTGACGATTCATAGGGAAGTAAAAGCCTTAACTTTGAGAGGGCTTGTTCTGGTATAGAAAAATTTTAATGAATTAAAAGATCATTACCTTACGATGCTAACTTTTCTAAGTTTTTTCTCCTTAACTTGTTTCACTAAAGATTTAAAAGATCTTTATAAAATTTTTTATTTATTAAGAAAGTTTAATTTCGGTATCATTCATCGACTTGAAGTCGCAAGGAGTTTTAAGAATAATATGCCTACTGAGTTAAATATTGGATTCTAAAAATGAGGATTTTATGACACGAGTTTGGAAAGGTGTTCTGTTTCTGTTGTGTATTTGTTTTTTTTGTAATGCTGCGAGAGCTGATGGATTAGATTTATTTTCTCACCTTTATCTTTCTAATAAAAAATATGCAAAAAATATCGAAGTACATACTTATTTAATCACGAAGGATCAAGTTGCAAAGCTATTTAGTGAAGAGAATGCAGAGGTTATTCAAAAGACAAACAAGGAGCTTTACAATTATAGTAAAAAGGGAATTTTTCTTCTTATAAGATGTAGGAACAAAGGAGAAAATGCAGCATTTGGAATCTTAAATTGCAAAATTCCAAATCGCGGTGTTCCCATATCAATTGATATAGATACATTACATGCTGATAATTCGTTTCATGATTGTGTTATTCATATAGATGGAGGTATTGATCCCAACGATAACACACTCCCTATCATTATTTATAAATGGAAGAGCCTATATACAATGTAGGGTTAGAAAAAAGTTGCATGTGGGTTTCTAAAAATGAGGGTTTTTTATGATACGACTTTGGAAAAGTGTTCTGTTTCTGTTCTGTATTTGCTTCTTTTGTAATGTTGCGAGAGCTGATGGATTAGATTTATTTTCTCATCTTTATCTTTCTAATAAAAAATATGCGAAAAATATCGAGGTACATGCCTATTTAGTTACAAAAGAGCAAGTTGCAAAGCTATTTAGTGAAGAGAATGCAGAGGTTACTCAAAAAACAAATAAAGAACTTTATGGCCAAGAAGTTTTTCTTCTTGTTCGAGTTAAAAACAATGGAGAATATATGTCTTTTGGTCTTTTAAATTGTAAAATTTCCAATCAAGGTGTTCCGATAACAATCGAGATTGGAATGATGCCTGGAGGTGGAAATATGAAGTTTTTTCATGATTCTGTACTTTACATAGGAAAAGGTTTCATCCCTAATTGACCTGCCCCCAAATTTCGCCCATTTTAAAATGGACTAATTATTAGTTTTTAAATTTATTCTTCATAATTTCGATAAATTAGAAATTTCTTTATCAAACACATTAACAAACTTGCTCCCTTAAAAATTCAATAGGTGTTTTATATCCTAAAGCACTGTGAGGACGAAGTTCGTTATAATCAACCCTCCATTCTTCAACAATCTTTTTTGCTTCTGACATATTTTTGAAGGCATTTTGGTTTAAACACTCTTCTCGAAATTTTCCGTTAAAGCTCTCAATGTGCCCATTTTCCATTGGTCTTCCCGGAGGAATATACTCCAGGTTGATTCCTTTCTCATTTGCCCATTTACGAATAGCTTCTGAAGTATACTCAGGCCCGTTATCAACTTTAAGTGTCTCTGGAAGTCCTCTTTCCAAAGCTAAATTATCTAATATTTCTATCACTTTTGATGAAGGCATTGAAGTTCCTATTTCTATAACGGGACACTCTCTGCTAAACACATCAACTACGTTAAAAACCCTTAGCTTTTTACCTGTTGTAAGATTATCTGTCATAAAATCCATTGCCCATTTTTGATTCGCCCTCATGGGTAGTATCGAGGGCCTTTTTTCGTTATTTCTATAGCGTTTCTTTTTACTGGTTTTTCTCAATTTTAAATGGCTCTCCTTGTAAAGGCGATAGGTCTTTTTATGGTTTATTTTATATCCAGTTCTTCTCAGCAAAATGTGTAAACGTCTATAGCCAAACCTTTTCCTCTCATAGGCAATTTCTTTTAATTTACTCTTTATCTCTTCATTTTTGCTTGTAACTTTTTTGTAACGATAACTGGATCTTGACACATGTATAAGCTCACAAGCTCGCCTTTCACTTATTTTATGCTGTGAGTATACATGGCTCACAGCACTATTCCTAGCTTGTGAGCCTACCACTTTTTTGATACAATATCCTTTAAGGCTACTATATCAAGTTGTGCTTCCGCTAGTAGTTGTTTTAATTTTCTGTTCTCTTCTTCTAGCTTTTTTAGCCTTTTAATTTCAGGTAGTTCTAGTCCAGAGTATTTTGAACGCCATGCATAATACGTTCCTTTTGCAATATTATAACGCCTCAAAATATCTGCTATAGATCCTCCTTCTCCTTCTTTAAGTATCTGGATGATTTGTTCCTCAGTAAATCGGCTGTTCTTCATTGGCTTCTTGCTCCTTATTTAAAGGCGTCCATTTTAGCATGGATCAACTTTTGGGGAGCAGGTCAATACCTATTTGACTTATTCACATTACACAAAAAACATTTAGAGAAAGATTTAGAAGTCGACGAATAAGTGGTACTATTATCCTTAATACAAAAGCTTGTTATAAATAAATTAAATACTATGTAAGTAGAGCTCGCCTTGATTCGAGTGAGCTAAAGTTTATCCATTTAATTTCTGCTTTATTATTTAGGCCTTGGGTTATTCCAAAGCAATTGCCAAATTGCTCTAATTCCCCGAGTAAAAAAGTGGGAAATACTTTTTAAGGCCTCCGCCGCCCTGATAAAAAAAAACGGAGCGCTTGACCTGTTCCTCTAATCAAAGGAAGACTAGCCTCAGCTGCTGTACGTATTAGGCTTGTTTCTGCAATAGGAATTTCTATTTTTTCAACTTCTGCCATTTCCTTAATCGCCTTACATACTTCCTTTACTGTACGTTGTGAGGCATTCTTATTTTGCTGCTTTGCATACACAAAAAGAATCGTGTCTGTTTGAGCTATATTAGAGATAGAAACTCCATTGTCTAAACGCTCTTGGTCTGTCGGTATATAAATGCGCTCAAAAAGAGGATCAAAAGGTTTCCCCTCAGTATTATGCAGCTCTTGCACGGCTCTTTCTATAAGGTTTTTTTGATTGTTTAATATCGTGTCAGGCAACTCTCTTTTTCTGCATAGGAAAGACATAGGATGATTGCATTTAGGAGGTTCATGCGGTAAGTTATCCGACAGACTGCTCTTCTTAACTATTTGGCTATACCTCTCATCTACTAGATCCTGATAATTCCTTAAAACGATCGCTGTACAATGACGCTCTTCTTTATCAATTGTATATTCTCTTTCTACAAGTGCAGAAGAAGAAGCATAGGCTCCTAATTTCTCTAAAAGATGGGAAATCTGATGAAGATCTACCATTTTGATGGGATCATCTTTTAAACTAGTTTTAATTTTCTTACAGATTTCACGTATCTTCCAAGTGGGCATAGCATCTATTTCTTCGATATCAGCTTTTACCTGGTGTGAAGGTACTGTCTTTATTTTGTATTCAAAAAAAATAGCAGTTAAACAAGCTGGGATAAAAAGAGCCACTTTGTTGTCTCTAAGATCTTTATTAGACAGAATAAAAATACGTTTAAAAGCAGGATCAAAAGGGATCGCCCTATCAGACTCTCTCTGCTTATTGTTCATAATATTAATCACTCTTAGAAAAAATCGTTTTTGATAAGACAATTCCCTCTCGAGCTCATCAACGGTCTTGCTTTTTTCAACCCAAGATAGGGTGGAGTTAGGATGACCATTCTCAGGGACTTCATAATCTTCTAAGTTCTCAGGATAACGGTCTTCCCAAAGCTGTTTATAGCGTTGAGTTGCTAGGTCCTGATAATTTTCTAGAACTATAGAGGAATAGCTGAATTCTTTTTTATTAAGAGAGCCTCTCTGTTCAACAGAAACAAAGCCGCCGGCAAATTTCCCTATGACTTCTAAAGAGCTTTCAAGACCCTGAAGGTCTGCTAAACCATGTTTTGGCCTAAATTCAATCGTATCAGTACCATCACCATTTTTTGTAATCTTATTCTTTACGGGGTGTTGAATAGCACGCATAGTGCCCTTGAAGTCTCGTTCTTCAGCAGGGGTGAAGTCATGATCTATCCCTCCTGCCACACAGAGATTTGCGATGCCACCCGCTAAAGTCGTAGGATAATTGACCAAGGCTTCAGATCTCTTCTCTCCAAGGGGCAACAAGCCTAATTGAGTTGCTGTAAATACTCGGTCGACTCTTTGGCAAATAGCAGAGCTAGCACTAGGATGAGCCAGCACTTCATCGCTTTGAAAAACTCCTCGAGAAGATCCTGCTGAAGATGCTCCGGAGCTTGGAATAGGTAAAGACATGGCAAACTCCTTATAGTGTTGTAACAGTGTATAATGTGCTCACCTATATTCTATCCATTTTTGGATGGTTTTGAGCTTGTGTATTTTGAGTTGAACTACCCTGAGGGGCAGAGGCTCCGTTAAGTGTTCCCCATGCTCCTTGAAGCTTCTGGGCGCTCTTTGCAATTTCATGAGCAGTTTTCAGCCCACAGTTCACTTTTTTCATTCGATGGTTCACATCTTCCATATCGATTCCTCCCAAAGTGGTTGCGACCCAATTCTTTATGCGTACAAGCCCTTTTCCGGTATCTTCAAATCCTTTTCCGACAGTTCCTCCTAAGCACATAAACCCTCCTCCGGCAGTTTTTCCTAAGTACATAGTTCCTTTTCCAGCACCTTGTATTACGTACATGATTCCTCCTCCGGCACCTTCTATTATGCTTACGCTTACTTCTCCGACACTTTTTCCTGCTCTAGAAAAACTCCTAACCCAGACTCTTCCATTGATCTCTAATCGAGATAAAGATCTATCACAGGCTATATAAAAGTTTATGATAGAACAAGCTTTTAACTCTGCCGCAAAATCATCTAAGGCTCTCTTCCTATCATCCAGGCCCATAGGGACTCCTTGAACCAAGTGTCTCATGTTGTCTTGATCAACCTCAGAGAAATTTTGCGCATAAAATATCCCTGTTAAAAAACTGTAGAGCCCGACCTCTGTACAGGACAATTTTTTAGGAGCAGATAAAAAGAATAGCCCGCAAATATGACCAGAGATCTGGCATAATACTTCTGGAAATCACTCTAAGAGGTATTATGAAACATATTTGCGAACTGAAAAATATTTTAGCAGAACATTTTGATTGGAACAAGTCTAGATTAACTGTATTAACGAATGTATTAATAGGACTATTCGTAGTAAGAACAGTAAATTTATCAGATCTTTCAACCGTTTTATATAGTGAGGCAAAAATATCATCCAATTATAAACGTCTACAAAGATTTTTTAAATGGCTTATTTCCGTAAATAATTATACTTATTTGACCATGAAATTTGTGATAATGGTTTTAGGTCTTAAAAATAAAAAAAACGATTTATCTTTAGATAGAACCGATTGGAAGTTTGGTAAGAAGCACATAAATATTCTTACATTAGGTGTTAATGTTAAAGGAGTAGCTATTCCCCTTGTCTGGATTTCATTAGGAAGAGCAGGGAATTCAAAAACGGCAGATCGTATAGAACTTTTAAAAAAAGTCATAAATGAAATAGAAATCAAATCTCTAACAGCAGATAGAGAATTCATAGGAGAAGAATGGTTCAAGTTTTTACTTCAGGCAAATATTCCTATATACATTCGGATAAAAAAAGACACTCAGGTTGTTAGAAGAAATCATCATTATACAATTTCTCTTAAAGACTTATTTGCCAAACTAAAACAAGGTAAAAAAAAGGTGCTAAAGGGACAGTATACGGTTTTAGGGCTAGAAGTTAATTTAGCAGCTTCACGGAACAACAAGGGAGAACTCTTAATAGTTCTGACTAATAGATGTCCTTATAAAGCATTAAAAATCTATAAAAAAAGATGGTC